>DAMBCY010000530.1:0-2403 GCA_032056255.1 Cellulomonas sp.
GCCCTCGGCGAGGCCGTCATCGAGCAGAAGCCCGAGCGCGTCGTCACCCTCGGCTGGGGCGCGACGGACATCGCGTACTCGCTCGGCACGCTGCCGGTCGGCATCGAGAGCGACGACTGGGCCGGTGACGAGGACGGCTACCAGCCGTGGTTCCGCACCGCCGTCGAGGACGCGGGCGAGGAGCTGCCCGAGACCATCACGATGTACCCGGAGCTGGACGTCGAGGCCGTCATCGCCCTCGAGCCGGACCTGATCCTCGCGACCCAGTCGGGCATCGACCAGGCGACGTTCGACCAGCTGTCGGAGTTCGCCCCCGTCGTCGCCTACCCGGGCGACCCGTGGGCCACCTCGGTCGACGACCAGATCACCACCGCCGCGCAGGCCCTCGGCGTGCCGGACCAGGCCCAGGGGCTCATCGACGGGATCCAGGCCGAGTACGACGCGGTCAAGGCGGAGCACCCGGAGTTCGCGGACGTCACCTACGCCTACGTCTACGGCGGGGACCAGCCGGGCGCGCTGAGCGTGTACATGCCGGGCGACACCCGGGTCGCGCTGCTGTCCGGCCTCGGCCTGCAGCTCGCGCCGTCCGCGGCCGCGCTCGAGGCGGACCCGGGGGGCTTCATCGCGACCCTCGGCCTGGAGAACGCCGACGTGCTCGACGACGTGCAGGTGCTGTTCACCTGGTTCAACGACGAGGACGAGCAGGCCGCCACCGAGGCCCAGCCGCTGTGGCAGCAGATGCCGGCGTTCCAGTCCGGGGCCTACCTGCCGATGATCGACCGCCAGCTCGGCATCGCCGTGACGATCGCGACGCCGCTGTCCGTGCCGTACGCGCTCGACACGTACGTCCCGCAGATCGCCGAGGCCGTCGCGAAGGTCTCCTGAGCCCCGCAGCACCCGTCGGCCCGTGACCACGACCGTCACCGCACCGCGAGCCCCGCGCAGCACCGCGCGGGGCTCGCGGTCGCGCCCGGCCCGGCACGTGCTGCTGGCCGTCGGGCTGCTGGTCGCGCTCGGGCTGCTCGCGCTGGCCTGCGGGCTGAGCGTCGCCGTCGGCGCGAAGTCCGTCCCGCTCGGCGACGTCTGGACCGCGTGGCTGCACCCGGACGACGGCTACACGTCCGCGGTCGTGCAGTCCCGGCTGTCCCGCACCGCCCTGGGGCTGCTGGCCGGGGCGGCGCTCGCGGTGTCGGGCGCCGTGATCCAGGGGCTGACCCGCAACCCGCTCGGCGACCCCGGTCTGCTCGGCGTCAACGCCGGGGCGTCGGCGTCCGTGGTGGTCGTGACCGCCCTCGCCGGCAGCACCGCCGGCCGTTCGGTCTGGGCGGCCCTGCCGGGTGCGCTGCTCGCGGCCGTCGCCGTGTACGTCATCGGCTCCGGCGGGCCGCGCGGCAAGGCCACCCCCGTGCGGCTGGTCCTGGCCGGCGCCGCGACCTCGGCGGTGCTGCTGGCGTTCGTCCAGGCCGTCACGCTGGCGAACACCGACGTGTTCGTGAGCTTCCGGTTCTGGGTGATCGGCTCGCTCGCCGGCCGGTCCGAGGACACCGTCGGGCTGGTGCTCCCGTTCGTCGTCGCCGGCCTGCTGCTCGCCGCCCTGCTGCCCCGCGGGCTGAACGCCCTCGCCCTGGGCGACGAGACCGCCACGTCGCTCGGGCTGAACGCCGGGCGCACCCGCGTGCTCGGTGCCGCGTCGGCGACCGTGCTGGCCGCCGCTGCCGTCGCCGCCGTCGGCCCGGTCGCCTTCGTCGGCCTGGCCGTGCCGCACGTGGTCCGGTCGTTCACCGGGTCCGACCACCGCTGGCTGCTGCCGTACAGCACCGTCCTCGGACCGGTGCTGCTGCTCGGCGCCGACGTCGTCGGGCGCGTGGTCGCCCGGCCCGGCGAGCTCATGGTCGGCGTCGTGACGGCGTTCCTCGGGGCGCCGTTCCTCATCGCCGCGGTGCACCGGGGGAGGGCCGGGCTGTGACCGCCGCGACCGCCCCGCCGCGCACACCCGGCGCCCCGTCCGCCCCCGCCCGGCGTGCCGCGCGGCCGGTGCTGCGCGTCAACCGGCGCGCCGTCCTCGTCTGCCTCGGCGCCCTCGCGGCGGTGCTGGTGCTGGGCGTCGTGACGATCTCGATCGGGGAGCTCGGCATCTCGCCGGCGGAGCTGCCCGGGGTGCTGGCCGGCGAGGGGTCCCGGGCGCAGGAGTGGGTGCTCCGGACCAACCGCGCGCCGCGGCTCGGCGTCGCGATCGGCGCAGGCGCGGCCTTCGGCGTCGCCGGGTCGATCTTCCAGAGCGTCACCCGCAACCCGCTCGGCAGCCCGGACGTCATCGGCCTCGGCTCGGGTGCCGCCGCGGGTGCCGCCGCCACGACGCTCGTGTGGCCGGGGGTCGTGCCCGGTCCGGTCGGTGCGCTGATC
>DAMBCY010000531.1:0-2396 GCA_032056255.1 Cellulomonas sp.
TCCTCGGGCGGCGCGCCGATCGCCGAGCCGGTGCCGAGCAGCAGTCCCGTGTCGCCGTCGACGATCTCGACGTCCTGCATCGAGGCCCGCGACCCCTTCATGGCCGCAACCGACGCCGGCCTACGCCCCGCTGCCGCCGACCGCGTCCGCGAGCGCGACCAGCAGCCCGGTGAGGGTCCGCGGGTCGGGGGTGCGGAACCGCGCGACGGTCGGGCCGTCGCCGACCTTGATCGTCAGGTCCTCCGGCCCGAGGGCGCCGAACGCGTCCTCGTCGGTCACGTCGTCCCCGGCGCTCACGACGGCCCCGGCACCGATCTCGTCGCGGAGGGCCACCAGGGCCGGCCCCTTCCGGGCGTCCAGCACCGAGATCTCGACGACCTTCTTGCCGTGCAGCGTGACGGAGCCGAGCCGCTCGCCGACCGCGAGCGCCTCCCGCTCGGCCGTCTCCGCGACGGCGGCGTCGGCCATCCGGGTGTGCACGACGGCCGCGGCGGGCTTCGTCTCCACCCAGACGCCGTCCCGGCCGCGCGCGACGGCCTGCAGCTCGCCGCCCAGCCGGGCGAGCCGGTCGGCCTGCTCGTCCGTGAGCGTGATGACGTCGCGGTCCAGGCCGTGCTCGGCGACCCGGGCCCGCTCCGCGCCGTGGCTGCCGATCAGCACCGTCCCGGGGGGCACCTCGGCGAGGCGGTGCAGGTCGGCCAGCGCCCGGCCGGACACGAGCGCGAGCCGCACGCGGTCGGGGTGCGCGGCGAGCGCGCGCAGCGCGGGCACCGCCTCGGGCAGCAGGCGCGACGCCCGGGGGTCGTCCTGCAGCGGCGCGAGCGTGCCGTCGAAGTCGAGCGCCAGCAGCACGGGCCGGCGGGCCGGGTCGGCCACGAGGTCCAGCAGGGCGGTGCGCAGGTCGGGTGTCGTCACGGGTGTCCCCTCAGACGTGCGGCCGGCGGACCGGGACGGCGGTGAGCACGGACAGGAACGTCGTCGACCAGTGCGCGACGTCGTTCTCCAGCACCCGGCGGCGCAGGCGGCGCATCCGCTTGCGGGCCTCGCGCGGGTCCATGTGCGCGGCGTGCTGGATGGCGTTCTTCAGGCCGACGATGTCGTGCGGGTTCACCAGCACGGCCGCGCCGCCGAGCTCGTCGGCGGCTCCGGTGAACTCGCTGAGCACCAGGGCCCCGCGGTCGTCCGACCGGGCCGCGATGTACTCCTTGGCGACGAGGTTCATCCCGTCGCGCAGCGCGGTGACGAGCATGACGTCGGCCGCCAGGTACAGGGCCGCCATCTCCTCCATCGGGTAGGAGTGGTGCAGGTAGTGCACGGCGGGGTGCCCGAGCCGGCCGTGCTCGCCGTTGACCCGGCCGACCAGCACCTCGACGTCGTCGCGCAGCTGCTGGTAGGCGCCGACGTTCTCCCGGCTGGGGGAGGCGACCTGGACGAGCGTCGCCTCCGGGACCGTGAGGCGGCCGTCCTCGAGCAGCTCCGCGAACGCCTTGATCCGGTGCCGGATGCCCTTGGTGTAGTCGAGGCGGTCGACGCCGAGCAGCAGCACCTCGGGGTCGCCGAGCTCGGAGCGGATCTCCCGGGCGCGCTGCTGGACCTCGGGCGTGCGCGCCAGCCGGTCGAACGCGGGGGAGTCGATCGAGATGGGGAACGCCGCGGCGCGGACGTGCCGGTCCACCCGCCCGTCCGGCCCGTCGAGCGTGATGACCTGCCCGCGGGTGGTGCGGTCGGTGAGCCGGCGCACCACGCGCACGAAGTTCGCCGCGTCGCCGCCCCGCTGGAAGCCGATCAGGTCCGCGCCGAGCAGCCCCTCGACCACCTGCAGCCGCCACGGCAGCTGCGCGAAGATCTCCAGCGGCGGGAACGGGATGTGGTGGAAGTAGCCGATCCGGACGTCGGGGCGCAGCTCGCGCAGGTACCGCGGCACCAGCTGCAGCTGGTAGTCGTGCACCCACACCGTCGCCCCGGGCGCGGCCTGCGCCGCCGCGGCGTTCGCGAACCGGCGGTTCACCCGCTGGTAGGCCTCCCACCACTGGCGGTGGAACGTGGGGGGCTGGATGACGTCGTGGTACAGCGGCCACAGCGTGTCGTTCGAGAAGCCCTCGTAGTACAGGGCGAGGTCGTCCTCCGACAGCCGGACGGGGACGAGCCGCATGTCGTCGGCGTCGAACGGCTCCAGGTCCAGGTCGGCCGAGCCGCCCCACCCCACCCAGGCCCCGTCGGACTGCTGCACGACCGGCTCCAGCGCGGTCACGAGGCCGCCGGGCGACCGGGTCCAGCTCGGCTTCCCGTCGTCGTCCAGCGTCACGTCGACCGGCAGCCGGTTCGCGACGACGACCAGGTCATAACCAGCAGAGGTCACGGATCCATCAGCTCCTTGGTGTCGACCTGACCATAAC
>DAMBCY010000532.1:0-2396 GCA_032056255.1 Cellulomonas sp.
CCGCCCCAGGTACGTGGTGTTGGCCTGGGCGAGCAGCTCGTCCCGCAGCCCCTGGATCTGCTCCGCGAGCGCGATCCGGGAGGTGTCCCCGAGCGCGCCGCTGCCGCCCTGGATGGTCAGGTCCCGCACCTTGCGCAGCGAGGCCAGCGAGGTGGTGAGGGCGCTGTCGACCGTGAGCAGCCAGGCCTCGCCGTCGGCGGCGTTCCGGCTGTACTGGTCGAGCTGGCGCTGCTCGCTCTGGATCCGCAGCACGTCGGCGGTGCCCGACGGGTCGTCGGACGCCTTCGTGATCTTGGTGCCGGACGACATCTGCGCCTGCAGCGTCGACATCTTCTGCAGGTTGGCCTGCAGGTTCCCCAGCGTCGAGCTGCGCACCGTGAAGTGCGTGACGCGGCCGATCGTGGTCATCGGCCCACCACCCCCGTCCGGTTGATCAGCGTGTCGAGCATCTCGTCGACGGCGGTCAGGACCCGCGCCGCCCCCTCGTAGGCCCGCTGGTAGGCGAGCATGTTCACCGACTCCTCGTCGGTGTCGACCGACGTCTGCGCGAGCTGCGCGGACGCGGCGGTGGCGCGGGCGGCCTCGGCGACCGTGGCCCGCGAGGTCGCGCTGGCCGACCTCACGCCGAGGTCGACGACGAAGGCGGACCACTGCGCGTCGGCGCCGCCGGTCGCGTTCGCCAGCGCGGCGAGCGCCTTGCCGATGGTGCCGTCGAGCTCGCCCTGGCCGGCCTTCGCGACCGCGACGTCGTCGAGGTCGGTGATCGCGACCGACAGGCTGAGCGCGGGCTTCGTGGTGTCGAACGAGAAGAACGGGCCGCCAGGGGTCCCGTCGGTCGTGGCGGCCGTCGTGTGCAGGCCGTTGACCGTCGTGGCGATGGTGCCGGCGATCGCGTCGAGCTGGGCGGCGGCGCTCGTGAGCATGCCGCCGCTGCTCGACGGCGCGAGCACGGTGAGCAGGCCCGCGACGGTGCCGCCCTCGATGCCGGCGGGGTTGCCGGACCTCGCCCAGGTGATCGCGACGGTCCCGTCCGTCCCGCCCGCCATGGCCTGCTCGAAGGAGGCCGGGGTGGTGGAGACCGCGAGCGCGTTGGCGCTGCCGCCGGAGACCAGCGCGTTGCCGGCGACCATGACGTCCAGGGTCCCGTCGGCGTTGGTGCGGGTGGACGCGCCGACCAGCGAGGACAGCCGGGTGACGAGCAGGTCGCGCTGGTCCATCAGCTCGTTCGCGGAGCCGCCGGCGTTGGTGATCGCCAGGATGCGCGTGTTGAGGTCGGCGACGTTGGCCGCGGTCGTGTTGACCTCGGTGACGGTCGCCTTCGTGGTGGTGAGCGCCTGGCTCCACTGGGTGCCGATGTCGGTGTACATCGTCGCGAGCCGGTCGGCGACGGCCTGGCCGCGCTGCAGGACGACCGCGCGGGTCGAGGCCTTGCCCGGGTCGTTGGCGACGTCGGACCAGGCGGTCCAGAAGCTCGTGAGGTCCTGGGAGAACCCGGTGCTGGTGGGTTCGCCGATCGTGGACTCGAGGGTGTCGTACTCCTTCGCGATCGTCGCGAGCCGGGCGGAGCCGGACGTCTCGTTGCGCAGGCGGGCGTCGAGGAAGACGTCACCCAGCCGCTCGATGCCGGTCACCGCGGTGCCGAGCCCGACGCCGTTGCTGGTGGAGAACATCGACGGGACGGTCGCGGCGGGCAGCGAGGCGATCGCCGCGCGCTGCCGGGTGTAGCCCACGGTGTTCGCGTTCGCGACGTTCTGCCCCGAGACCTCGAGCGCCTGGCGCTGCGCGATCAGGGAGCTGAGGGCGGTGCCCAGGCCGGAGAAGGTGCTCACATCGGTCCTCTTCCTCGGGTCTCGGGTGGTCAGAAGGACTGGTCGAGCAGCTGCGCGCTGCGGTCGGTCCCGGCGGCGCTGTGCCCCTGCGGGTCGTACGTCTGCACCGTCTCCTGCAGCGACATCAGGGTCTCCTGCGTGGCGCGGTGCGACATGGCGAGCAGCTCGCGGTTGCCGTCCGCCAGCTGGGCGATCTCGGTGGTCAGCTGGACGAAGGCGTCGCGGTGCGCCTGGAGCAGGTCGTCCCAGGGGGTGGGGGCGTGCTCGGCGAGGGCCCGCAGGCTCACGCCCGGCTCGAGACCGAGCTCGAGGGCCACGGCGTCCGCCTCGGCGGAGCGACCGAGCTCGGCGTCACGGATCTGGTCCAGCACGGTCTCGACCTCCCGCGTGGCGTGCGCGAGCCAGCGGGTGCGTCCGCTGGTGAGCACGAGCTGCTCCTCCTCGAGCTTGAACAGCAGCAGCTCGAGCAGTCGGCGCTCGGTCCACAGGACGTCGGACAGCTCGCTCAAGGCCATCGTGAGTGCCCTTTCTCCCATGCGGCGGTGATGCGGTCGCGCGCCGGCCGCG
>DAMBCY010000533.1:0-2379 GCA_032056255.1 Cellulomonas sp.
TCGGGGTCAACACCGCCGCCATCGCCCGGCCCGAGCTGATCGCCGAGATCGCCCACCGGTTCGGCAGCCAGGTGCTCACGCTGTCCGTCGACGCGCGCCGCGCGGGCGACGCCCGCACGGACTCGGGCTACGAGGTCACCACGCACGGCGGTCGCCGGGGGACCGGGATCGACGCGGTCGCCTGGGCGGTCCGGGCCGCCGAGCTCGGCGCGGGGGAGATCCTGCTCAACTCGATGGACGCCGACGGCACCGAGGCGGGGTTCGACCTGGAGATGCTGCGCGACGTCCGCCGCGAGGTCCGCATCCCGCTGATCGCGAGCGGCGGTGCGGGCGTGGTCGAGCACTTCGCGGCGGCCGCGGACGCCGGCGCCGACGCGGTCCTGGCGGCGAGCGTGTTCCACTTCGGCCAGCTGACGGTCGGCCAGGTCAAGGACCACCTCCGCGCCACCGGCCACACCGTCCGCTGACCCCCGCCTGCCCGCCGCCCCCACCCCACCCCACGAGCACCCCTTCGTGCCTCCCGGACGCCCAGGGAGGGTCCCGGCACGCGAGGGAGGGTCCGCGCGCGTCCTCCGTCGGCACCGCGAGGCCTCCGTCGGCACGTGGGTGGCACCGAGGGGGCGCGGGGGTGCGTGGAGCGGGGGGCACCCGGCACGATGGGGGGATGCAGCGCATCGGACTGACCGGAGGGATCGCGGCGGGCAAGTCCGTCGCCGCCGCACGGCTCGCGGAGCGGGGGGCGGTGCTGGTCGACTACGACCTGCTGTCCCGCGAGGCGGTCGCGCTCGGGACGCCGGGGCTGGCGGCGGTCGTCGAGGAGTTCGGCGAGGAGGTGCTCGCGCCGGACGGCTCGCTGGACCGGCCCGGCCTGGCGTCGCGCGTGTTCGGCGACCCCGCGGCGCTCGCGCGGCTGAACGCGGTCGTGCACCCCGTCGTGCGCCGGCTCGCGGCGGAGCGCGAGGCGGCGGCCGCCACCGAGGACCCCGGCGCGGTCGTGGTGCACGACGTGCCGCTGCTGGCCGAGACGGGGTTCGCCGAGGCGTTCCACCTGGTCGTCGTCGTGCAGGCGCCTGCCGTGCTGCGCGTCGAGCGGCTGGTGCGGACGCGGCGGATGGACCGCGCGGAGGCCGAGCACCGGATCGCCGCGCAGGCCCCGGACGAGCAGCGGCTGGCGCTGGCGGACGTGGTGCTCGACGGGTCCGGCGACCCCGAGGGCCTGCGCGCGCAGGTGGACGAGCTGTGGGAGCGCCTGGCGGCGGAGCGCAGCGACGAGCGCGCGGCGGACCTCCCGTGACGACGGTGCTGCTGACCGGCTTCGAGCCGTTCGAGCAGCAGGAGGTCAACGCGTCCTGGGCGGCGGTCCGCGAGGTCGCGGCCGGCTGGGACGCCGACGCCGAGGGGGCAGCGCTCGTGACCGCGCTGCTCCCGGTGTCGTTCGCGCGGGCGCCGCTGGCGCTCGACGCGCTGCTGGCCGAGGTGCGGCCGGACCTCGTGGTCTGCGTGGGCGAGGCCGGCGGCCGGTCGGCGGTCGGCGTCGAGCGGGTGGCGGTGAACGTGCAGGACGCGCGCATCCCGGACGAGGACGGGGCGCAGCCCGTCGACGTCCCGGTGGTCGGGGGCGGGCCGGACGCGTACTTCTCCTCGCTGCCGGTGAAGGCGTGCCTGGCGGCGGTGCTCGCGGCGGAGGTGCCGGGCGAGGTGTCGAACAGCGCGGGCACGTACGTGTGCAACGCCGTGGCGTACGCGCTGGCGGCCCGGCTCGCCGCGGGCGCCGCCGGCGGAGACGGCACCACGGCGCGCGGCGGGTTCGTGCACGTGCCCCGGCTGCCGGAGCAGGTGCCGACCGGGGCCCCGTCGCTCGGGGCCGCGCGGGCGGGCGCCGGGGTGGCCGCGGTGCTGCGCGCGGCCCTGCGCACGACGCAGGACGTCCCGCTCGCGGCGGGCACCCTGGCCTGAGCGGCCCGTCACCCCGGGCCGCGTCGCCCGGTCGCGGCACCGGTGGCGGTCCGGTGGCGGCCGGCCGGCGGCCTGGTGGCGGGTCCGTGTCGTGGTCGCCGGGACCGGCGCACGCCTAGCGTTGCCGGCATGAGCAGCAGCAGGATCGAGACGAGGGTCAGACAGCTCCGCAAGAGCGCCGGCTGGACGCAGGAACGGCTCTCCGAGCGGAGCGGCGTCCCGGTGCGGACGATCCAGCGGCTCGAGGCCGGCAACGAGACCAGCCTGGAGACGCTCTCGCGCGTGGCGGACGCGCTCAAGGTCGATGTCCGCGACCTCTTCGTGACGACGGACGGTGCGGGGTTCGCCGCGGCCGTCGACGGTCTGGACGACCGGCGCGCGCGCGAGCGGCGGAGCCGGACCGCGGCGCGCATCGTCGGCACG
>DAMBCY010000534.1:0-2373 GCA_032056255.1 Cellulomonas sp.
AGCCGTGGCGGGGTCGTCGACACCGCCGCCCTGGTGGCGGCGCTGCGCGAGGGGAGGATCGCCGGGGCCGGGATCGACGTGCACGAGGCCGAGCCGGTGCCCGTGGACCACCCGCTCGTGGCGCTGGACCAGGTGGTGCTCACCCCGCACCTCGCCTGGTACACCGAGGAGTCCTACGGCGAGCTGAAGCGCCGGACGATGCAGAACGTCCTCGACGTGTGCGCGGGGCGGGTGCCCGCGAACGTCGTGAACCCGTCGGCGCTGGCGGTGTCAGCATGAGCGCGACGATGACCGCCGCCGTCTGGGCCGGGCCGGACGAGGTCGTGGTCCGCGAGGTCCCGCTGCCCGAGGTCCCCGACGGCTGGGCGCTGGTGCGGGTCGCGTACAACGGGATCTGCGGCACGGACCTGTCGATCGTGCACGGGGCGCACCCCCGGGCGCGGCACGGCCTGATCCCGGGTCACGAGCTGTCCGGGTGGGTCGAGCGCGCCGGCGCGTCCGGCCCCGGCGTCGGCGAGCTCGTCGTCGCCCGGCCCCTGATCTCCTGCGGGACCTGCCGCGCCTGCCGGTCGGGTCACCCGCACGTCTGCCGGGCGCTCGGGCTCTACGGCATCGACACCCCGGGGGCGATGGCCGACTACGTCGCGCTCCCGCCCCAGGTGCTGCACGCCGTGCCCGCCGGGGTGGACGCACGGACCGCGGCGCTCGCGGAGCCGCTGGCCGTCGCCGTGCACGCGGTCGCGCTGTCGGGCGTGGCCGCGGGGGACACCGTGGCGGTGCTCGGCGCCGGGCCGATCGGCGTGCTGACCGCCCTGGTCGCCCGGCACGCCGGAGCCGCGCGCGTGGTCGTCGCCGAGCCGAGCGCCTGGCGGCGGTCCGTCGCCGTCGGCCTCGGGCTGGAGGTCGTGCCGGAGGGGTCGACGCTGACCGGCACGGTGCTCGGGCTCACCGACGGCGAGGGCGCGGACGTCACGTTCGACTCCGCCGGGCACCCCGCCGTCGCGCCCGAGCTCACCACGGCGACCCGCGTGCTCGGCCGGATCGTCGTGGTCGGGGTGCACAAGCAGCCCGCGCCGATCGACCTGCGCGACGTCTGCTTCAAGGAGCAGACGCTGCTCGGCGTCCGCGTCTACACGTCCGAGGACGTCGACCGGGCGATCGAGATGCTCGCCTCCGGGGAGCTCGGGCTCGACCGGTTCCCCACCCGGGCGTTCGCGCTGGCCGACGCCGCCGCGGCGGTCGAGGCGGCGGCCGCCGGGACCGACTGCCTCAAGGTCCTCACCACCCCCCTGCCCGGAAAGGCGGACGCATGACCCCCTTCGACCTCACCGGCCGCACCGCCGCCGTCACCGGCGGGGGGCGCGGCCTCGGGCTCGGCATCTCCCGGGCGCTGCTCGACGCCGGCGCGGACGTCGTCGTGCTCGCGCGGTCCGGCGTGCCGGACGACCTGCTCGCCCACGCGGCCGAGCGCGGGCGCCGCGTCTGGTTCGAGCACCTGGACCTCGCCGACCCCGACGGCGTCGAGCCGGCCGCGCGCCGGGTGCTCGCCGCCCACGACGTCGACGTGCTGGTGAACAACGCCGGCACCCAGTCCCGGCACCCGGCCGCGGAGTTCCCGGTCGAGGACTGGGACGCCGTGCTGCAGGTCAACCTCCGCGCGGTGTTCCAGCTCTGCCAGGCGTTCGGCCGCCCGATGCTGGAGCGCGGGGCCGGCAGCATCGTCAACCTCGCGTCGCTGCTGTCCTTCCAGGGCGGGTTCACCGTGCCCGCCTACGCCGCGTCGAAGGGCGCGGTCGCGCAGCTGACCAAGGCGCTGTGCAACGAGTGGGCGGGGCGCGGCGTGCGGGTCAACGCCGTCGCGCCGGGGTACATGGCGACCGACATGAACGCCGCGCTGCTCGCGGACCCGGTGCGGCTCGAGCAGCTCTCGGTCCGCATCCCCGCCGGCCGCTGGGGGACGCCGGAGGACGTCGGGCACGTGGTGACGTTCCTCGCCTCGCCGGCCGCGGCGTACGTGCACGGCCAGGTCCTCGCGGTCGACGGGGGCTGGCTGGCCCGCTGATCCCGCGGCCGGCCCGCTTGCGCCCGTCCGCCCGCACCCGCACGCCTGCACCCGCCCGCCCGCCCGCGTCCGCCCGCACGCGTCCGCCCGCACGAGGTGGCAGAAGTCGGGGGTTTCACGGCTCCGTGACCCCCGGCTTCTGCAAGGTCGTCGCACAGGGCGGCCGGGAGCGCGGGACGTCGGGCGCGGGAGGGGCGGTCAGCGAGGCGTGAGCAGCGGGAGCAGGTCCTCGACCTCGACGCGGCGTCCCGGCAGCGGGTCGCCGCCCGGCCGCAGGGCGCCGCGCAGCAGGGGGGCGCGGCGCTCGAGCA
>DAMBCY010000535.1:0-2350 GCA_032056255.1 Cellulomonas sp.
CCCGACGGGCTGTACGACCCGGCCAAGTACCTCGGCGGCTACGACTTCGCCGGCCCGCTGTACGACGCCGACCCGGCCTCCGTGCTGCCCGGCGCCACCACGACGCCGACCCCCGACGAGAACCCCATCGACTCGCTCTACACCTCGGACAACTCCGGGCACGGCACCCACGTGGCGGGCACCGCCGCCGGGTACGGCGTGCAGGCCGACGGCACGACGTTCGCCGGCGACTACGCGACGCTGACCGACCTGTCCGACTGGCAGGTCGGCCCCGGGTCCGCGCCCCGCGCCGGGCTGTACGCGTTCAAGGTGTTCGGCGACATCGGCGGGTCCACCGACCTCACGGGCCTCGCCCTCGACCGGGCCGCCGACCCCGACGGCGACGGCGACTTCAGCGACCACCTGGACGTCGTCAACCTGTCCCTGGGCGCCGCGGCCACCCCGTCCGACGACCCGGACAACCTGCTGATCGACCGGCTGTCCGACCTCGGCACCCTCGCGGTGCTGTCCGCCGGCAACTCCGGGGACATCACCGACGTCGGCGGCTCCCCCGGTTCGGCCGCGTCCGGCCTCACCGTGGCGAACTCGGTCGGCAGCCCGCAGACCTACGACGGCGTCGAGGTCACGGCCGCGCCCGACCCGGCGCTCGTCACCACCTGGGCCGCGCAGAACTCGATCAGCTACACCGGGACCGAGGACGTCACCGCCCCGGTCGTGTACCTGGGCGACGGCGTCGACGGCTGCACCCCGCTCGACGCGTACGCCGCGCAGCTGGCCGGGAACATCGCCTACCTGTGGTGGGACGACGACGACGCCACCCGCGCGTGCGGCTCCGGCGCCCGGTGGAACAACGCCGAGGCCGCCGGTGCCGTCGGGGTGCTGATCGGCACGGAGTCGACCGTGTTCTCCGCGGGCATCGCGGGCAACGCCACGATCCCCGGCGCCCAGCTCACCGCCTCGTCCACCGACGCGCTGCTCCCGGCCATCCAGGCCGGCGGCGTCACCGCGCACGTCGGCCCGTCGCTCGCGGCCTCCGTCGTGTCCGACGAGATCGGCGACGCCCTCAACCCCGGCTCCTCGCGCGGGGCGCACGGCTCGCTCGGCATCGCCAAGCCCGACGTGGCCGCACCCGGCACGCTGATCTTCTCCGCCGCGTCCGGCACCGGGAGCGCCGCGCACTCGCTGTCCGGCACCTCGATGGCCGCCCCGCACGTCGCGGGCATCGCCGCCCTGGTCCGCGCCACCCAGCCGGGATGGACGCCCGCGCAGGTCAAGGCCGCGGTCATGAACACCGCCACCCACGACGTGTGGACCGGCGCGCAGCAGACCGGCACCTCCTACGGCCCGCAGCGGGTCGGCTCCGGGCGGGTGGACGCCCGCGACGCCGTCGCCGACACCGTGCTCGCCTACTCCTCGGACGACCCGGACCAGGTCTCCGTGACGTTCGGCGTCGTCGACGTGGGCGCCGCACCGGTCACCGTGAAGAAGACGGTCACCGTGCAGAACACCGGCACGGCACCCGTCACCTACGGGACCTCGTTCCAGGCCGCGACGACGACCGGCGGGGCGACGATCACCACCTCGCCCGCGTCCGTGACGGTCCCGCCCGGCCAGCAGCGGCTCGTCACCCTCACGCTCACCGCCGACCCCGCCACCCTCGAGCGGGAGATCGACCCGACCTCGGCGACCTCGCAGGGCGGCGTGCCCCGCGAGTACGTGGCGGCACTGTCCGGCCGGCTCGTGCTCAGCGCGGGCGACGCCGAGCTGCGCGTGCCGGTGCAGGCCGCGCCGCGGCTGGTCTCCGAGCTCACCGCCGACCCGGTGTCCTTCGCCGACGCCGGCGCCACGACCGCGCCGTTCACCCTGTCCGGCCGCGGCGTCGACTCCGGCGGCTGGACCTCGCTGGTCGCCCCGCTGAACCTCGGCACCACCAGCCCGAAGCTCGAGGACGTCCCCGGCTTCGTCACCTCCGAGTCCGCCGTCGCGTCGGGCGACATCCGCTGGGTGGGCTGGACCTCGACCGCCCCGCAGCACGCCGCGGACGGCACCGACCCCGCCGACGGGTACCTCGGGATCGGCATCGCCGTCGACGGGAGCTGGGCCACGCTCGGCCAGGCGGTGCTGCCCGTCATCGACTGGGACCTGGACGCCGACGGCAGCGCCGACGCCCGGACGTACGTGCAGAAGCTCAGCGACGCCACGGACGTGACGGTCGCCGTCACCGTCGACGCGGCCGGCGAGATCGTCGACATCCAGGGCGTCAACGGCTACTTCGGCGACGTCGACACCACGGTGTTCGACAACTCGGTGCTCGTCGCACCGGTCGGCATCGCGGCGCTCGGGCTCGCGC
>DAMBCY010000536.1:0-2340 GCA_032056255.1 Cellulomonas sp.
GGCCCCGGTCGCGCCGTCCCGCGCCCCGCCGGGCGCGCGCCGCCGCGCGGCGTCCCCGGCGCGCGCCCTCGCCCGCACCCTCGGAGGTCCTGCCATGCCCGCACGTCCGCACGCCCGCGCTGCCGCGCCCGTCCCCGCCCGCCCGTCCGCCCTCGCGCTGCCGCCCGGCGCCGGCCCGACGCGGCGCCGGGCCGTCCGGGCCGTGGCCGCTGCCGCGGTCCTCGCCGCGCTCGTCCTGGTCCCCGCCACCGCGGCGTCCGCCCACGTCCGCGTGGTGCCGGAGGCGACGACCGCGGGCGGCTGGACCGTCCTGACGTTCCGCGTGCCCAACGAGTCCGACTCCGCGAGCACCACCCGCGTCACCGTCGACCTGCCGACCGGCGCCCCGCTCACGTCCGTGTCCACCCGGCCCGTGCCGGGGTGGACGGCCGTCGTCGAGGAGGGCGAGCTGCCCGAGCCGGTCGACGTCGGCGGTGCGACGATCACGCGCGCCCCGCTGCACGTCACCTGGACCGCGGACGGCGCCGGGGTCGGCGTCGGGGAGTTCGAGGAGTTCGCGCTCTCGGTCGGGCCGCTGCCGGCGGCCGGGACCCGGGTCGTGCTGCCCGCGCACCAGGAGTACGCGGACGGCGAGGTCGTCGACTGGGACGAGCCCGCCGAGGACGGTGCGGAGCCGGAGTACCCGGCGCCGGAGCTGACCACGACCGCGGCGGTCGCCTCCGGTGACGGGCACGGCACGGCGGCGGGCGGGGACGGGGCGGCGTCGGCCGCCGACCCGGTCTCCCGGGTCCTGGGAGCGCTCGGCCTCGCGGCCGGCGCCGCCGCGCTGCTGGTCGCGCTGCGCAGCCGCCGCCGCGTCTGAGCCCGCCCCTGCCTGGTCGACGGCCGATCAGCCCTCGACGGGCCGCTCGACCAGGTAGGGGCGGCCGTCCGCGCCGACGACGCGCACGAACTCCGTGCGCAGCGCGCGGTCGCGCTCCCGGTCCGCCTCGCCGACCTCGCGGTCCGGGGCGAGCGGGTCGCCGACCTGGGCCGGGCCGAACACGCTGAGCAGCGCCGCCTCGCGCCGGTCGTTCGCCCTGCCGATCCGGCCCATCGTGCGCCCTCCCGTCGGATGATGAGTGCGCTCATCATATGGCCACGAACGAATCGTCGGTAGCATCGGTCCCGTGACCGAGGCGCCCGCACCCCCGAGCCTGCCGTCCGGACCCGCCGCCGACGTCCCCGGCGGCGGGGTCCCGCCCGACCCGCTCGCCGTCGAGGCCCAGGTCTGCCTCGCCGTCTCCGCGGCGTCCCGGGCGCTCGTCGCGTTCTACCGCCCGCTGCTCGAGCCGCTCGGGCTGACCCACCCGCAGTACCTGGCGATGCTCGCGCTCTGGCAGCACGGCGACCTCTCCCTGAAGTCGCTGGCCGGGCTGCTGCACCTCGAGCCCGCGACCGCGTCGCCGCTGGTCCGCCGGCTGGAGGCGCTGGGCCTCGTGACGCGGGAGCGCGACCGGGGCGACGAGCGCGCGCTCGCGATCCGCGTCACCGGGCGCGGCCGGGCGCTGCGCGAGCAGGCCGTGGGCATCCCCGGCGCCATGCTCGCCGGGCTGCGCCTGGACCTCGAGGAGGTCGCGCGGATCCGCGCGGCGGCCGACCTCCTGCTCACGGCCTGCGAGGCCGGCGGCCCCGCGCCGGACTGAGGCGGCCGCGAGGGGTCAGCGGGACAGCGTCTGCTCGACCAGGGTGCAGGGGTCGCCGGGTTCGTCGTCGCGGTACTCGCACGCCGCGCGGCGCAGCAGGGCGGCGACCGCGGCCCGGTCCGCCGGGGGGAGCGCGGCGAACACCGCGTCCTCCGCGTGCGCGACGCGGTGCTCCAGCTCGGCGAGCAGGGCGTGCGCCGCCGGGGTCGGCAGCACCCGGCGCTGCCGGCGGTCGCCCTCCGCGACCCGGCGCTCGACCAGGCCGTCGCGCTCCAGGTCGTCGAGCAGGTACGTCATCACGGTGCGGTCGATGCCGAGGCTGGTGGCGAGCGCGGCCTGGCTGGGGTGCGCGCCGCGGACGACCTCCCGCAGCACCAGGAACCCGCGGAACGCGTGCGGGACGTCCGCGACGGCCGAGGCCATCGCCCGCTCGTAGGCCCGCAGCAGCACGCCGAGCGACCACCCGAGGTCCGAGACGGGGTGGGTCGCGGGGTCCGGGGCCGCGGCTGCCGACACGCTCATACCCGGGATGCTACGCCGTGGACGTGCGGTTGAGCCACTCGTCTGTTCAGCATACGATCGCTCCAACCGACGGGTCGGACGTCGGCGTCGACGAAAGAGGCAGCCATGACGGACTACGGACACGACCTGCAGT
>DAMBCY010000537.1:0-2321 GCA_032056255.1 Cellulomonas sp.
CCACGTACCTGGGGCGGCCGGTCTTCGCCGGCACCACGGTGTCGCCGGCGTTCACCGACGCGGCCAGCGTCGACGCGGACGGCGTCAGCACGGCGTACACGTTCCGGGGCTACGACGAGGCCTCGGTGACCCGCACCGTGGCCAGCGGGACCACGATCCGCGTCGACTCCTCCGGCAGCGCGGTGTTCGGCGAGGGCGCCGACTCGGTGTTCGCCCGGCTCGACGCGATCTCCGCGGCCCTGCGGGACACCACCGTCGAGTTCGACCCCACGGCGCACCTCGACGCCATCGACGGCCACCTCGACGCCATGCTGACCGAGGTCGCCTCCATCGGTGCCCGCGAGAACCAGATCGACTCCGCGCAGGACCTCATCTCCCAGAACCTCATCACCGCCACGACGCGCCTCGGAGCCATCCAGGACGTCGACCTCGCGCAGATCATCCTCGACCTCCAGTCGCAGGAGGTCGCGTACAAGGGCGCCCTCGGGGCCGCCGCCAAGGTCCTGCAACCGACTCTCCTGGACTTCCTCTCATGACCGTCGACCTCGCCGACGCCGCGCGTCGCACCCACCTGCCCGAGCACCTGCACCTCGCCTCCCCCATGCCGGGGCTGGCCGGGTACGAGGACTTCACGCTCACCCCGCTCGACGACGCCGGCGTGCTCTACGCCCTGCGGTCGGAGCCCGACGGCGCCCGGCCGGTGCGGCTGTTCGTCGTCGACCCCGACGCGTTCTTCCCGGACTACGCGCCGCGGATCGACGGCGACGTGCTCGCGTCCATCGGCTCCGACGCCGCGCACGCCGTGCGCCTCGTCGTCGTCCGGCCCGCCGACGGCGGAGACCCCGCCACGGCGAACCTGCTGGCGCCGCTGGTGCTCGACCCCGCGAGCGGTGCCGCCGTGCAGACGGTCCTCACCGAGGACTGGCCGCTGCGCGCGCCGCTCGCGACCGACGCCTGACGCGCGACCGACGCCCCACCCCGTCGACCAGGAGATCCCATGAGCCCGGCCATCGGTGGCGGCGACGTCACCGTCCAGCGGCAGCCCGTCGTGCACCCCGACCGCAGCGTCTACGGCTACGCGGTCCGGGTCCTGGTCGGCGGGCCGACCGGTGCGCCGCTGCCCGAGGAGCGCACCGAGGCCGCCGCCGAGACGGCGTACCGGCGGCTCGACCTCAGCGGCCTCGCCGGCGACCGGCCCGTCCTGCTGCGCGCGACCGCCGGCCTGCTCTCGGGCGCCGTGGCCGTCTGGTACGACGCCGACCGGCTCGTGCTCGAGATCACCCCCGCGCTCGCGCACCACCCGGACGTCGACGCCCTCGCCGCGGCGGCCGCGGCGCGCGGCTCCCGCCTCGCGCTCGCCGACTACGACGGCACCGCGGCGCAGGACGCCCTGCTGGACCGCGTCGCCCTGGTGAAGATCGACCTGGACCGCGGTGCCGACCGGTGCGCCGAGCTGGTCGAGCGGGCCCACGCGGCCGGCGCCTCGGTCGTCACCGAGCACACCGACGACACCGAGCGCGCCGCCCTCGCGGCCTCGCTCGGCGCCGACCTGCTGCAGGGCCCGCTGTTCCACCGCGACCCCGCGCCCGTGCGCCGCAGCTTCTCCGCCGGCGAGCTGCAGTGCCTCGAGCTCGTCCGCGTGCTCGGCGCCGAGCAGGTCGACCAGCAGGCGGTCGTCAGCACCGTCGCCGCTGACCCCGAGATGTCCATGCGCGTCCTGCACCTGGTCAACTCGTCGGCGTTCGGGCTGCGGCGCCAGATCGACTCCGTGCTGCAGGCCGTCGTGCTCGTCGGGCCCCGGCAGCTGCACGCGCTCGCGATCGCCTCGCTGATCGACGCGCGCCCCACCTCCGTCGCCGCGCTGTGGTCGATCCTCACCCGCGCGATGACCTGCCACACCCTGTCCGGCCAGGAGGCCGGCTACACCGTCGGGCTGCTCTCGGCCGTCGCCGCCCGGCAGGCGTACGACCTGAACGAGCTCGTCGCCCGCACCGGTGTCTCCGACGCGCTCGCCCAGGGGCTCCTGCGCCACGAGGGGCCGCTCGGCCAGGTGCTCGCCGCCGTCCTCGCGCACGAGGAGAACGACGTCGAGGCCGTCCGGGCCACGGGCCTCGAGCCGTGGGACGTCGCGCACGCCTACCTCGCCGCCGTGCCCGCCGCGCTCGGCACCGCCACCTCCCTCGCGTTCGGCGAGGGCTGACGCCCGTCGGACGGCCGCGCTCCGCGAGCACGGCGGGGCCTAGGCTGGGCGGGTGCCCTCGTTCATCCACCTCGCGCTGCGCCCCGAGCAGCGCAAGCCCGCGCCCGACCCGGTCCCCGTC
>DAMBCY010000538.1:0-2305 GCA_032056255.1 Cellulomonas sp.
GGCATCAGGAACGCGGAGGCCACGAGCAGCCGGTCGCCCTCCCCGCCGCGCACGGCGGCCCCGGCCAGCTCGACCAGCCGGCGGTACCGCTGCTCGCCCTGCCCGGCGCGCACCCAGGCCGGCAGGTCCACGGTCGGGGCGAGCTGCACCAGGCCGATCACCGACGGGTCCCGGGTCTCCACCAGGTACCGGCTCATCACCATGCAGCCCATCGAGTGCCCGACGAGCAGCACGCGGTGGTAGCCCAGCGAGGCGCCCCAGCGGACGGCCGCGGCGACGTCTGCCGCGAACCGGTCGTACGGATCGGTCGTGAACCGCGCCGACATGCGGGAGCTGAGGCCGAGGACGGCCACCCCCGCGGCCACCAGGTGCGCGGTGACCGGCGCGAAGGGACCGCCGCCGGGGTTGCCGCCGGGGCCGCCGTGGTGGGTGATCGCGAGCACGTCCGACCCGGCGCGGCCGTCGGCGGGGACCGAGAGCACCGCGGGCATCGTGCGGGAGCCGTCGCAGGGGACGAACACGCGGCGGGTCGACGACACCGTTCCCTCGTTCCACTTGTCGGAACATCTGACAGGCGGTGACTCTAGGAAGAGAGCTCGTCTGACCGCAAGACGTTCCCGGCAAGACCGGCGAACTTGTTACGTCGCCGAATCATGGCGGAAACATCGGGACAAGCACGGGGGTCAGCGGGCGCGGTGATCCCCGCGCGGGCTCTGGTCAGGCGGACGAGCGCCGGTCTAGACTGCCAGGACCATGTTCCACTCAACGGAACATGTCGTCATCTTGACATGTACGGCAATCCCTCAGGAGGACTGGGTATGAGCAAGGTCGTGGACGTCTCGATCAACCTGCGCGGGCACACGAAGCTGCCCTTCTACCAGACCGACCGCTACTCGGTGGCGAAGGAGCGCGGGGTCAAGCAGTGGACGTCGCAGACGCTGCTCGCCGCGATGGACGCCGCCGGCGTGGACGTGGGCGGCGTCATCTCGAGCGTCGCCGCGCTCGGTGCCGGCGGCGAGGTCGACGCCATCACCGCGGAGGAGGTGCACCAGGTGGTCGACGGGCACCGCGACCGGCTCTTCGGCTGGGTGGGCATCAACCCCGAGACCACGATGGAGACCCTGCGGCTCATCGAGCACGCCGTGGTCGACCTCGGGTTCACCGGCGTGCACGTCTACCCGCACTGGTTCAACCTGCGGGTCGACGACCGCAAGTACTACCCGATCTACGCCAAGTGCGCGGAGCTCGGCGTCCCGATCGCGCTCCAGGTCGGCACCCAGACGCCGCGCAACCGCGCCCGGCTGCAGGCCAAGCCGAGCTGGCTCGACCCGGTGGCGTTCGACTTCCCGGAGCTGACGATCATGGGGATCCACGTCGGGACGCCGTGGACCGACGAGATGATCTTCCTCTGCCGCAACTACGAGAACGTCTACATGATCGCGGACGCCCGGCAGCCCTCCACCTGGGAGCCCGAGCTGATCGCCTACCTGCGCAGCGAGGGCCGGCACCAGAACATGGACGGGGCCGAGCGCATCCTGTGGGGCACGGACTGGCCGATCCAGGACTTCGCGGAGTCCATCGCCGAGGTCAAGCGGCTCGGCCTGCCGGCCGACGTCGAGGCGAACCTGCTCGGGGGGAACGCGCAGCGCGTCCTGGGGCTGTGAGCGCCTCGTGCGCCCTCCCGGGACCGGGAGGGCGCACGAGGCGGGGTGCCGCTCAGGGGACGTCCGCGCCGGGTGCCGCGTCGGCCTCCCAGCGTCGGACGTAGCCGGAGATCGGGCGGAGCGAGTCGACGAGGTCGTGGCCCTGCGGTGTGAGCCGGTAGCGCACGGCCACCGGCGTCGTGGGGATCACGACGCGCTCGACGAGGTGCGCGGTCTCCAGCTGCTTGAGCCGGACGCTGAGCATCCGCGCGGACAGGCCGGGTGTCGTCCTGACGATCTCCCCGAACCGTTCGGCGCCTCGCCCCAGCGCGAGCAGGATGCTCGGCGACCAGCGCTGGCCGACGACCTCGAGGATGCGGCTGGCATGGCGGCACTCGGCCTCGTCGGCGTGCTGCCAGGAGGTGGGCGACGGGGCGGTCCGGGGCGTAGGCACTGACGAATCGTAACTCGGTTACCTCGTGGTTGCCCGGCGTCGCCGACCGGCTGAGCATGGGCGCATGCCTGATCACGGTCATCCGCTGCGGTTCGGCAGCTTCATCTCACCCGTGAACGAGCCGTCCCGCCGCCCGGTGGACGTCGCGGTGCTCAGCGAGGACCTGGGCCTGGATCTCGTGACGTTCCAGGACCATCCGTACCAGGGG
>DAMBCY010000539.1:0-2295 GCA_032056255.1 Cellulomonas sp.
GAGCGCCGGCAGCACGGCCAGCTGGTTCCGGTCCCCCATCCACGGGCTGGGCTCGTGCGAGATCCCGATGCCCTCGAGCGCCGGGAGGTTCGCGCTGGTGTTCTGGCGGCTGTACTCGTACAGCGTGCCCTGGGAGCTGCCGTTGGTCATCGGCACGAAGAAGTTGAACCCGTTGGGCACGGCCGTGGCGGGGATGTTGTTCCCGCGCGAGTAGGACGTCGAGGAGTTCGTGCCGCGCCGGGTGTCGACGTACGAGACCCAGCCGTCGGAGGTGTCCCGCGCCTGCGGGACGTCGATCCGCACGTCGTCGAGCCAGCCGGAGAACGCCGTCGCGGCGGTCCCGCCCGGGTTGGAGTACGCGAGCAGCACGGAGTCGACCGTCTCCCCCGCCAGGCTGCTCAGGTCGACGGTGACCGAGTTCCACTGGTTCGGCACCAGGACGTCCGAGGCGCCCTGGTCGCGGGCCGACGCGCCGTAGCCGTACGCGTCGGTCAGGCCGTGCGCGGACGTGCGGGTGCCGTCGTCGAGCAGGAGGTCCACGCCCACGTACGTGGCGGGGTAGTCGAGGTCGCCGTCGAGCACCGGGAAGACCTTGTAGGACAGCTGCGCGCCCGCGGGGATCCGGACGGCGACGTCGTCGAACAGGACGTTGGTGGCCGTCGCCTCGCCCGCGCCGAGGTGGGCGCCCGCGTACTGCAGCGCCCTGGTCCCGGAGAAGCCGTAGCCGGTCTTGGCGGTCGGCGAGCTCACCGGGCCGGAGCCCACGACGGTGGTGACCGGGGTGGCGGGGACGGGGCCGGTCGGGTCGCCGAGCAGCTCCCAGTCCGCGAGCTGGATCATGGTCGCGCCGCTGTTCGCGGAGATCGCGAGCCGGTAGTACGCGAAGGCACCGGGGTCGCCGGCCACCTCGAACGTGCGGGTCACGCCGCGGCCCGCCGCGCCGGTGGGCCAGGCCTCGCCGGTCCGGGTGTCGATCGTCTGCCACGCCAGGCCGTCCGCGGAGGCCTCGAGCGTGAAGTTCTTCGGGTCGCGCGTCGCGTCGTCGTTCGCGGACGTCAGCGTGTACGTCCGGACCGGGGCGGGCGCGTCCAGCCGGTACTGGACCCAGGCGGTCGTCGTCTTGACCAGCCACTTCGTCGTCTTGTTGCCGTCCGCCACGTTCACGGCGATCTCCGAGGGGGTGTTCTCCCCGGAGGCCGTGACCGCGGTGACGTGCGGCAGCAGGCTGCCGGGGTTGTAGCGCTTGCCGGTGACGTTGACCGGGGCCTCGAACGACGTGCTCACCGCCGGTGCGGGCTGGGTCGTCTCGAACGAGGTGCTGAACGCCTCGGCGGGTGCCGCCGTCGCGGCCGGTGGCGCGACGAGCACGGTGACGGTGGTCGCCGCGACCGCCAGGGCGGCGATCGCTCCCCGTCTCGCGCGGCGCGCGTGCGACGAGGGAGAGAGCAGGACTGACATGACGATCCTCTCGTGCGGGGTGGGTGCCGGCCGGCGCTGCTGGGTGCTCCGGGACCCGGCGATCGGGCGCTGCAGCCGGATCGCGGTCCGGCGAGGCACCCGGGCCGCGGGCCCACGGCTCCGGGACGGCGCACCCTCGCGCCGCCGGACGCCGGCTCGCGCCGGCCCGTGCCCACCCACCCGGTCTTCTCCTCGTCGAGAGCCGCGATCGATGACAGCGTTGTCATCAATGGCGGCACCGTACCACCTCGCACGCCCGGGCGGGAGGGGGTCCGGTCCGGCGGGGTCCGGACGGGAGGGTTCCGGTCCGGCAGGGTCCGGACGGGAAGAGCCCGCGGGGGCGGCGCGGACTCAGGCCGGTGCGTCGACCAGCAGCACGCGGTTGCGCCCGGCGGCCTTCGCCGCCAGCAGCGCCCGGTCCGCGCGCTCCAGCAGCGCGTCGGCCGTGTCACCCCCGACCAGGACGGCGACCCCGATCGACGCGGTCACGGTCAGGCGCTCCGACCCGACGGGCACCCGCACCGCCGCGACCAACCGCCGCAGCGTCCCCGCGAGCCGCACCGCGTCCCCGGCGTCCGCCACGGGGACCAGGGCGAGGAACTCCTCGCCGCCGAACCGCACCACGCGCCCGTGCGCGGCACCGTCGAGCGTCGCGGCCACCGCCCGCAGCACCACGTCCCCGGCGGCGTGGCCGTGTCGTTGACGACCTTGAACCGGTCGAGGTCGACGAGCATCGCCGCGAACCCCGCTCCCTCCCTCGCGTGCCGCTCGAGCCCGTCGGCCGGCAGCTGGTCCATCGCCCGCCTGTTGCCCAGCCCCGTCAGCGGGTCGAGCGAC
>DAMBCY010000540.1:0-2251 GCA_032056255.1 Cellulomonas sp.
GCTCGCGCCGACGCGGACCGCACGCCCGAGCTTGCCGGTGTCGAGATCGGTCACCACGACGTGGCTCGCCCCCGCGCGCAGAGCCGCCACCACGCCCAGGACGCCGATCGTGCCGGCACCGAGCACGACCACCCGGGCCCCGGTCAGGTCTCCGGCGATCCGCACCGCGTGCACCGGGGTGGCGAGGCACTCCACGAGCGCCGCGGTCGGGTCGTCGACGTCGTCCGGGACCGGGAACAGGTTCGACTCGGGCGCCACGAAGTAGTCCGCCATCGCACCCGACCAGTGCCGGGAGGTGTCGCACCCGATCCACGCGAGCTGCTCGCACGCGTTGCTGCGACCGGCCCGGCAGTTCAGGCACGTCCCGCACGCGACGTTCGGCTTGAGCAGCACCCGCTGACCCACCTCCACGTCGCCGGAGACGTCCTCGCCGAGCGCCTCGACGATGCCGACGGCCTCATGGCCGGGGACGTAGTCGCCGGTCAGGAACGGGTGCTGCCCGGCCAAGGCGTGGGTGTCCGACCCGCAGATCCCCACGAGGGTCGAGCGCACGAGGACCTGGCCCGGTGCCGGGCTCGGGATCGGCCGGTCCTCGAGCAGGACGCCGGTGAGCGGCTGCACGAGCGCGCCGCGCATCGTGGTGGCGCCGGACTGGACGATCGGAGTGTTGACGGACGTGGCGGTCATGATGAGCTCCAGGTGGTGAGGGGTCGCGCGGCGGTCGCGAGGCCCGCGGTATCGGCGGTGGTCAGCCCGCGACGGGCACGCGCGCGGCCGGCGCGGGCAGCACGCGTCGTGCCGTTCGACGCGCGGTGACGCCGGGCTGCGGAGGATGAATGAACAGGGTTACGACGCCCCCGACGACGTACAGGGCGGCGTAGGTCCAGCACACGCCGGCGGGCCCGACGACGGGTAGCAGCGCGGTCGCGATCGCCGGGCCGAGGAAGGTCGAGACGCCCGCGGCGAGGTTGTGCGCGGAGATCGCGGCGCCCGGGTGCGCCGGGGCCAGCGCGGTGAACACCGCTCCCATGGGGACGAAAGCCGAGACGCCGATCGCGAGGAGCACAGCGGCCGCGGACATCAGCAGCATGTTCGCCCCGAACCACTGCGGCACGTACAGGAACGCCAGCGTCGCGACCGCGCAGGCCGTGCACCCGTACCAGCGCATCTGCCGCATCCACCCGTAGCGGTCACCGATCCGGCCCCAGATGACGTTGGTCGCGATCGTCACCGCGAACATCAGACCCCACAGGCGCATCCACTGGGTCAGGTCGAACGTGCCGACTCCGCCGTCCACGGCCGAGGACAGGTACAGCGGCATCACGACCGGGAACCCGAACAGCGTCAGGTTGCAGATGACCCGGACGACGGCCGCGAGCAGGATCTGGCGGTTCTCCACGAGGATCGTCGCGCCACGCGCAAGCTCGCGCAGGCGGTCACGACGGTCGACGACCTGCGAGGCAGAGCCGTCGGCACGGATCGCGAGCCGGGTGCACAGCAGCACGCCCGCGATCACCCACGGCAGCGCCAGCCACAGGGTCGCGCGCTCACCGACTGCAGGGATGATCCAGCTCGGCAGGTAGGTGCCGAGCACTCCGATGCCGAGGGAGTACGCCGCCCAGTACCAGCCCATCGCGCTCGCGAGCCGGGAGCGGTCCACGGACTGCGCGACCAGCACGACGAAGGCGTAGATGAACAGCGGGTACGCCGCGGCGCGGGCCCCGTAGACCAGCAGGATCAGCGGCAGCGAACCGGACCCGAGTGCGACCGTGAGGAACACGACCTGCAGCGTGAGCCACATCACCCCGCCGGTGATCATCACGCGGCGGGCGCCGAACAGCTCGGCGACCACACCCGAGCACCACGCCGACAGGGCGGCGATCAGCCCGTAGACGGTGAACACGAGCGCGGCGTCGACGGGGGTGTGACCGAGGTCGACCAGGTACTTCGACAGGAACGTCAGCTCGAAGCCGTCTCCCGTCATGAACAGAGCGACCGCGACGTAGCCCAGCAGAAGGGGGCGGGGAAGACCGAGCACGATGGCATCACCTCGTTGTGATCGACGGACCGAGCCGACCTCGGACCGCCGGTGAGCGAGAACAGGCAGTCATCGTCGGCGCGCGGCCGGGAGCGATCTAGCACCCGCCGCGCGCGTACTCTGGTACGAATTTGACCCATCCGAGCCTGATCCTGCGCCTCTTCGTGCAGGATCGTGTCACTGGGAGGTGGTTGTGCGTGGTGACGAAGCGCC
>DAMBCY010000541.1:0-2249 GCA_032056255.1 Cellulomonas sp.
TGGTCCAGGGGATCGGCATCTCCGCGGACGAGCAGGACCGGGTGTTCGAGCGGTTCTACCGGGTCGACCCCGCCCGCAGCCGGGACACCGGCGGCACCGGCCTCGGCCTCTCGATCGTCAAGCACGTCGCGGCGGACCACGGCGGCGACGTCCAGGTCTGGTCCCAGCCGGGCCGCGGCTCCACGTTCACGGTGCGGCTGCCCGCCGCGGGGGTCGTCCCCGTGGCCGACGAGCCCGACCCGACCGACTTCCCCCCGCTCGCGCCGCCGCCGGCGCCCGTGAGCCCGACCCCCGGAGGACCGACCCCGTGACCCGCATCCTGCTCGTCGAGGACGAGGAGTCCTACCGCGACCCGCTGGCGTACCTGCTCGCCCGGGAGGGCTACGAGGTCACGACGGCCGCGACCGGCCCGGACGCGCTGACCGCGTTCGACGCCGAGGGGGCGGACCTGGTGCTGCTCGACCTCATGCTGCCGGGCCTCTCGGGCACCGAGGTCTGCCGGCAGATCCGGCAGAAGAGCGACGTGCCGGTGATCATGCTGACCGCGAAGGACGGCGAGATCGACAAGGTCGTGGGCCTGGAGCTCGGCGCGGACGACTACGTCACCAAGCCGTACTCCTCGCGCGAGCTGCTCGCCCGGGTCCGCGCGGTGCTGCGCCGCCGGCAGGCACCGGTCGCGTCCGGCGCCGAGCCCGGGGACGAGGGGGGCGAGGACGCATCCGTGCTCGTCGCCGGCCCGGTCCGGATGGACGTCGAGCGCCACACCGTGCTGGTCGACGACCGCCCGGTCGCGTTCCCGCTCAAGGAGTTCGAGCTGCTGGAGCTGCTGCTGCGCAACGCCGGCCGCGTGCTCACCCGCGGCCAGCTGATCGACCGGGTGTGGGGCACCGACTACGTGGGGGACACCAAGACCCTCGACGTCCACGTGAAGCGGGTGCGCGCGAAGATCGAGCCGGACCCGTCCGCCCCGACGCTGCTCGTGACCGTCCGCGGGCTGGGCTACAAGCTCCTGGACGACCCGCCGGCGTGACCCGGGTCACGGCCGCCCGGTGCCGCGCCGCGGCCGCGGCGAGGATTGTCCGGTCGTTCACCCGGGGTTCACCCACCGACGGAGGGCTGGTCACCTCCGCTCCCTAGCGTCGGCGCCAGGACGCGCACAGACGGTGCGCGCCGCGTCACGACAGGACGGAACAACGTGAAGCTCAACCGCGGTCGTACGGGTGCCCTCGCCCTCGCAGGCGTCGTCGCCCTCTCCCTCACGGCATGTGGTTCGGACAACCCGACCGGCGCGGCCGAGACCACCGGCGGCACGGACGCCGGCAGCGGGACCACGAGCCTGGCCGGGGAGCTGGTCGGTGCCGGCGCGTCGTCGCAGGAGTCCGCGATGGAGGCCTGGCGCGCCGGGTTCCAGAGCGCGAACCCCGACGTCACGGTGTCGTACGACCCGGTCGGGTCCGGCGGCGGCCGCACCTCCTTCCTCGACGGCTCGACCGTGTTCGCCGGGTCCGACGCCGCGCTGGACGACGAGGAGCTGGCCCAGGCGCAGGAGCGCTGCTTCGGCGCGAACGCCGTGGACCTGCCGGTCTACATCTCCCCGATCGCCGTCGTCTTCAACCTGGACGGCATCGACACCCTGAACCTGTCGGCGGAGACCATCGCCCGCATCTTCAACGGCACCATCTCCACCTGGGACGACCCGGCGATCGCCGAGGCCAACCCGGACGCCACGCTGCCGGCCACCGCCATCACGCCGGTGCACCGCTCCGACGAGTCGGGCACGACGGAGAACTTCACCGAGTACCTGGCGGCCGCCTCGAACGGCGCCTGGGCCGACGAGGCCTCCGGCGACTGGCCGATCGAGGGCGGCGAGTCCGGCCAGGGCACCTCCGGCCTGGTCCAGGCCGTCCAGGGCGGTTCCGGCACCATCGGCTACGCCGACGCGTCGAAGGCCGGCGACCTGGGCAAGGTCTCCATCGGCGTCGGCGACGAGTTCGTCGCCCCGACCGAGGAGGCGGCCGCGGCCGCGCTCGACGCCTCGCCGCGCGACGAGGCCCGCGAGGACGGCGACATCGTCATCGACATCGACCGGACCCTCACCGAGCCCGGCGCCTACCCGCTGATCCTCGCGTCGTACCTGGTCGTCTGCCAGGCCTACGACACCCAGGAGGACGTGGACCTGGTCCAGGCGTTCGCGACCTACATCGCCTCCGCCGAGGGCCAGTCGGCCTCCGAGTCGGCGGCGGGCTCCG
>DAMBCY010000542.1:0-2242 GCA_032056255.1 Cellulomonas sp.
AGCACCAGGTTCGACGCGACCTGCAGGTTCAGCCCGACGCCGGCGGCCATCAGGGAGCACACGACGACCGACACCTCGGGGTCGTCCACGAACGCCGCGATGTTCTTCTCACGGGCCTTCGGCGTCTGGTCGCCGCGGATCGACGCGTACCGGATGCCGCGGTCGGCGAACGTCTGCTCCGCGGCGTCCATGACGTCGACGTGCCGCGCGAAGAACACCACCTTGCCGACGTTGCGGGCCAGCTGGGCGGTGTAGTCCGCGGCCAGCCCCGCCTTGGCCTGGCCGATCCGGCGGACCATGGTGAAGACGTTCTCGCCCTTCGCCTTCGACCCGGAGTCCTTGAGCTCGGCTGCGGCGACCCGGCGGGCGAGCTCGAGGTCGATCCCGCCACCGGTGGAGTGCTCGGCGCGCGCCGCCAGCGCGGCCCGGTACCGCTCGACCAGCCGGCGGGCCAGCGTGGCCTCGGCCGCGCGGATGGAGCGCCCGGCGGCGCCGTCGAGCTCCACCGGCAGGTCCGCGACCCGGCGGGCGGGGATGTCGGCGACCACGTCGATCTTGCGGCGCCGCACGATGCCCTGCTGGACCACCGCGGTCCGGGCGGCGGCGGAGAACCCGCGCTCCGCGGGGGTGAGGCCGATCTCCTCCAGGGCGGTGAGCAGCGAGCCCAGCGGCTTGGTGTCGTCGATCCAGCCGAGGAACTGCCAGATCGCCCGGAAGTCCTCGATGTCGTTGATCAGCGGCGTGCCGGTGAGGGCCATGAGCAGCGGGCGGCCGGTGCGGGCGCGGATCCGCTCGGACAGCGCCAGGACGTGCTGCGAGCGCTGCGAGCCCCTGTTCTTGATGAAGTGCGCCTCGTCGACCACCATGCCGCGGAACCCGTGGTCGCCGAGCCAGCCGACGTGCCGGTCCAGCACCTCGTAGTTGACGATCACGACGTCCGCGAACGCGTCGACGGTGTCGCCGTCGCCGTGCACGACGGTCGCGCGCCGCAGCGGCGTCCACAGGCCGACCTCGTGCGCCCAGTTCGTCTTGACGACGTTCGGCACGACCACCAGCAGCGGGAACGCCCCGGCGGCCTGCGCGGCGAGCAGCGCCTGCGCGGTCTTGCCCAGGCCGGGCTCGTCGGCGAGCAGGAACGTCCGGTGGCCCTGCGCGGCGGCCTCGACGACCTGCGCCTGGTGCGGCATCAGGTCGTGACCGATCCGGGCGGACACCGCGGAGCCGTCCGGCAGCGGCATGCACGCGGGCGCGCCCGGGCCGGCGACCTCGAACGACCGGAACAGCGGCTCGAGCAGCTCCCAGCCGGCCAGCCGGCGGGCCTTCGCCGGCGCGCGGTACGCGGCGGCCTCGAAGTCCGGGGCCAGGAACGGGTTCGACCGCCGGTGCGCGATCACCGACTGCGGCACCACCCGGTTCTCGACGACGGCCACCGGCACGGCCGGCGCGGGCTCCGCGGACTCCTCCGGGGGCTCCATCCCGCCGGCGCGCATGAGGGTCGCCTTGAGCTCGCGCGCGGCGTCCGACACCCGCGCGTCCTCCTGCAGCAGCCCGAGCAGCGCGGTGTCCCGCACGGCGATCCGGGCCAGCTGCGTCGCGACCCCGTCGAGCCGCTTCATCTGCTGGGTGCGCTGCGCCTCGGTCAGGTCCGGGTCCGTCTTGACCCGCGCGCGCTCCTCGCGCACCAGCAGCGCCACGACCTGGAACTTGGACCGCACCGAGGGTCGCGTCGGCGGACGCCGCACCGCGTCGTCGACCTCACGGGCGACCCCGGCGAGCACCGGGATCAGCCCCTCGGTGTCCCGGTGCGTCCCGCGCCGGCGCTGCGCGCCGCCGTCCGACCGCGCTCCGCCGGACCGCCCCCGGGTGCCTGCTCGTGCCACGTCTCCACCTTCACGACCGTCCACGGCGCGGCTGCTGCTCAGCTCGCGTCGAGCCCCGGGGCCTCACCCGGGACCGCACCGGACGCCGGCGGTTCGCCGGCACCCCTCTGTCTCGACCCGCACCCGCCGACGACGGCGGGCAACACCCGCGGGACCGCCGTCGCCGGCATCCCCACGAAGCGGACGACCCGTCGCACGCACCCCGACCAGGGCACGGCGACGCCCCCTGCGTCCGAGCCACCGGTGCGTGCGCGCGTTCGCGGCACGAGCACCGGAGTGCGCCTGGGCAGATTCGAACTGCCGACACCCGCTTTAGGAGAGCGGTGCTCTATCCCCTGAGCTACAGGCGCGCGGCACCGGTC
>DAMBCY010000543.1:0-2230 GCA_032056255.1 Cellulomonas sp.
GCTCTACCTGGACAGCGCCGACACCGCCGCGCTGGAGCCGCTGCTCGCGACCGGCCTGTTCCGCGGTGTGACGTCCAACCCCCTGATCCTGCAGCGCGCGGGTGTGCCCCTGGCCGACGTGCCCGGCCTGGTGGACTGGCTGCTGGCGCGGACGCCGGGCGGCGTGTTCGTGCAGACGACGACGCACGAGCCGGACGACCTGGTGCGGGAGGCGCACGCCCTGCGAGCGCTGTCCGACCGGCTCGTCGTCAAGGTTCCCGCGACCCGGGACGGACTGACCGCGACCCGGCGGCTCGTCGACGCGGGCGTGCCCACGCTGGTCACCGCCGTGTACGACGCGCGGCAGGCCGTGCTCGCCGCCGCGGCCGGAGCCCGCTGGATCGCGCCGTACCTCGGCCGGATGACCGAGGCGGGCCGGGACGGGCACGCGGAGGTGGCGCGCATGGTGCAGGTGCTGCGCGGCACCGGGACCCGCACGCTCGTGGCCAGCATCCGCACGCCGCAGGACGTCGTGACGCTGGCGGAGGCGGGGGCTGATGCGGTCACGCTCGGCGCCGAGGTGGCCCGGGCGCTGTTCGAGGAGCCGCTCACCGACTCGGCCGTGGCGCAGTTCGACGCGGCGGTGGCGACACTGCGCTGAGCACGGTCCGAGGACGGGCGCCTCCTCCGGCGGGACGGGCTTCGCGTCGACCGCCTTGGGTGCCCCCAGCAGGACTCGAACCTGCAACCGACGGATTAGAAGGCCGTTGCTCTATCCATTGAGCTATGGAGGCGCGGAGCGGGCGCGGCCCGTCCGGCGCACCAGCCTACGCGGCCCGACCCCCCGCCGCCGAGCGTGGCGGTGCGGCCGGGACCCGGCAGAATCGCAGGTCGCACGGCGCGGGTGTTTGGCTGCACCCCGGATGGCAGGTGAGGATGAGGACGTGGGTGCGCAGGCGGAGGGCACGGCCGCGAGGGACGTCCTCGACCGGCCGCTCGCCGCCACGTCCCTGCTCGATGCGATCGCCGACCTGCTGCGCGACGTCCGGGCCACGGCCTTCCCGCTCGACGTCCCCGGGGTCGAGGTCACCCGCGCCTCGCGCACCCGGCTGGTGGACCAGCTCGCCGACCACCTGGTGCCGCGGCTGCGGCGTCTGTCCGCACCCGCGGTCGTCGTGGTGGCGGGGTCGACGGGTGCCGGCAAGTCCACGCTGGTGAACTCCCTGGTCGGCACCGAGGTGAGCCAGGCGGGGGTGCTGCGCCCGACGACGCGCCGGCCCGTGCTGGTGCACCACCCCGAGGACGCCGAGCTCGTGCGCGAGCACCCCGTGACGGACGCCGTCGACGTGGTCGCCTCCGAGCGGGTGCCGCGGGGCATCGCCCTGATGGACGCACCCGACCTGGACTCGGTCGAGGAGGGTAACCGGCGCTCGGCGCACCGGCTGCTCGAGGCGGCCGACCTGTGGCTGTTCGTCACGACAGCGGCCCGGTACGGCGACGCGCTGCCCTGGCGGGTGCTCGGGGAGGCGACCGCGCGGGGCGCGTCGGTCGCGATGGTGCTGAACCGGGTCGACCCGGCGTCGCTGCCGACGGTGCGCGGCGACCTGCTGGGGCGGCTGCGCTCGCACGGGATGCAGGGCTCGCCGTTGTTCGTGGTCCCGGACCTCGGCCCGCACGAGGGGCTGATGGAGCCGGCGACGGTCGCGCCGATCACCCGGTGGCTGGCGATGCTCGCCGGCCCGGACCGGGCGCGCACCGTCGTCGCCCGGACGCTGCGCGGCTCCCTCGCGGCGCTGCGTCCGTGGGTGGACGAGCTCGCGGACGCGGTCGACCGGCAGTCCGAGGCCGCCGCGGCGCTCGCGGAGGCGCTCGCGGACGCGGTGCGCGCCCCGGCCCAGGAGGCACGGGGCACGGTCACGCGCGGCGCGGTGGCGCAGGGCAGCGCGCAGGCCCGGTGGGCGGAGCTGACCGCACCCGGCGGCGCGCTCGCGGACGTGGTCCGCGGCTCCGGCCGGGTGGACCGGTCGCGGCGCACCGGTCGCGAGCGGGCCACGGCGACGCTGCCGCTCGTGCAGGACCTGGTCTCGTCGGCGGCCTCGACGCTGGCGGCCGTGGGCGCGGCGACCGAGCGGGTGCTGCGGGACGTCCTCGCCACCGGTCCGGCGGGCGCCGGGTCCGTCGCGGAGGCGTGGCCGGCGGACGCGCGGGCCGCGGACCGGCCGCGCGAGGTCGAGCGGGCCGCCCGGGAGTG
>DAMBCY010000544.1:0-2221 GCA_032056255.1 Cellulomonas sp.
CGCGAGATCACATCGGGACTCCCCGCACGCGGGGGCGCTCGGGGCGAAGGGATCCGTCCTGAACACGACTCGGCGCTTGCTCTGCGCGGTGCCCACCGGGTGCCCGATCGCGGCGCGAGGGTTGTACCCCTGGGCCCACACCTCGTAGCGGAAACCGTCGGGCTGCGTGTCGTCGTCGACCCACCGCGTCCAGCGCACGTAGCCCTGCCCGACGCTGAGTGCCACGACCTGGGTGTCGAGCAGTCCGGGCACGGTCGGGTAGGTCACGCCGCCTCCGCAGAAGATCGTCCTGTTCGGCCACGTGGGGTAGCACTCGTACGAGTCCTCGCCGTAGCCGTACAGGTCGCCCTGGTCCGTGAGGATCGTCCCCCCGGTGAAGGTGAACGCGAGCAGCACCGCGTCCGAGATGTTCGGCAGCACACCGGCCGTCCGCGCCTGTCGGAGGACGTCCGCCGTCCCGTCGTTCGGCAGGCGCCCGCCCACCCGGGCCGGGTTCGCGCCCCACGTGAGCACCCGGCCGTCCGAGAGCAGCGCGCCACCCAGGTTGATCCCCGAGTCGACCGCCACGATGCTCACCCCGGGGTGCGCGGAGAGCCAGGCGGCGAGCACCGAGGACCTCGTCGCGGTTCGTACGACGGACCCCGAGGTGTCGCCCGCGCCACCATCGGCCGCACGAGGGCGCTCGTACGCGTTCGTCCCGCCCCAGTAGTAGACGTCGCCGTTCTCCAGGATCACCCAGAAGGTGGTGTACCCCCCCTTGAGGTACACCGGGAAGTTCCCGGGGACCGACGGGTCGGGCAGGCCCGGCACCGTGGTCGCCCCGGCCCCCACCGGACACGCATCCCCCTGGTCGTGGTTGCCCCCGTAGTCAGCTCGGCCCCAGCGGTAGACGGAGCCGTCCGCCGCGATGCCCGCACCCGCGTACTCCGTGGCCGAGATCGTGGTGATGCCGGAGAGGAGCGGGCCGTTGCCGTCCCAGGCCGACCCGACGCGCAGGCGGGCCGGAGGGGTGGAGATCCCGCAGGAGCTGCCCGGACGCGCCGACCCCGTGCCGTCGCGAGCGGCAGTCCACCCACCCCAACCCCAGACGTGACCTGCGGTGTCCAGCGCGTTGAAGTTGTAGATGCCGGACGCGACCGCCGTGATCGAGCCCTCCGGGAGCCCGGACACCTTGACCGGCCACTCCTTCGAGGCGATCCCCGCCCAGTCGGTCTCGAACACTCCGCTCATGCCGAAGCCGGTCCGGCCCCACACGTACACGTTCGCGTCCTTGCCGACGCCGATCGCGCTGTCCACCGTGCGGTTGTTGACCTGGCTCTCGAGCCGCACCGTCGGCCGCTGCGGGTCGGCACCCGGCAGCACCGGCAGCGCCGCCTCCGCCGGGTCGCCCGCCGGGACGGCCCCCAGGCCGAGCACCGCCGCAGCGACCAGCGCCGCCACGACCCGGATCCGACCCCCGCGGCCCGTCACGCCGCCTCCGCCCCGGCCGCGTCGAGCACGAGCACGTAGGTGTGCCCGTTGATGGAGAACGAGGACGACCCGTCCGCGTCCGCCGACGCCCAGGACAGGCGGCTCAGCAGGAACAGGCGGTCCGTGGCGGACTGCAGCGCGCTCGCGTACAGCTGCGCCTGCTCGAACGTGCCCTCCACGGTCAGCGTGATCGGCACGGCGTACAGGCCCGCGGGCGGCTGCGGCAGCGCGGGTGCGGCGGTGCCGTCGGGTGCCGCCGGCAGCTCCGGGGTCGCGGAGACCTGGACGGACGAGCCGACGGTCAGGGCACGCACCCGGGCGCCGCTGGCGTCGGCGAGCCGCGCCAGCCCGCGGGTGAACTCGGGGAGCTCGACGGCGGTCGGGAACTGCGTGCGCAGCCCGGCGAGCTCGGCGCGCAGCTCGTCGAGCCGCTCGTGGTCGGCGGCGACCCGGGCGATCTGGGCCGAGAGCAGGGAGCTCCGTTGCTCCGCCGCCTCCTGCTCCTCGTTCAGCTCGCTGATCCGTGCGAGGCGTGGGGAGAGCAGCGTGAACCACGCCCCCACGAGCAGCACCAGGGCGGCCAGGGCCGTCAGGGCGACCCAGGTCGAACGTCCGGATCTCATGGCTGATCGCCCTCCGCCGGTGTGGTCGCGGGATCGAGGTAGGCCCCGGACAGCGCGGTCACGTCGACCTGGACGGACGACGCGACCACGTACTGCTCCGGCCTGCCGCCCGGGCCCCGCCCGCTGGA
>DAMBCY010000545.1:0-2220 GCA_032056255.1 Cellulomonas sp.
CGCGGTGGTCGCCGGGCGCCGCGTGGACGCCGTCGAGGTGCTGCGGGAAGGAGCATGACCGTGACCGAGCCGGACATCCTGTGCGAGGACGTGGTGCGCATCTTCACCACGGAGGGCGTGGAGGTGCAGGCGCTCCAGGGGCTGAACCTGCGGGTCGACGCGGGGGACCTGGTCGCGCTCGTCGGCGCCTCCGGCTCCGGCAAGTCGACGCTGCTGACCATCCTGTCGGGCCTCGACCGCCCGACCGCGGGCACCGCCCGGGTCGCGGGCGCGGACCTCACGACGATGGGCTCCCGGGCCCGGCGCGCGTACCGGCGTGACGTCGTGGGCTTCGTCTGGCAGCAGACCGGGCGGAACCTGCTGCCGTACCTGTCGGCGGTCGAGAACGTCGCCCTGCCGCTCGTCGTGGCCCGCCGTGGGCGACCGGCGGCCCGCACCGCCCGCGCCGAGGAGCTGCTGGACGTGATGGGCGTCGGGTACTGCCGCGACCGGCGGCCCGCGCAGATGTCCGGCGGCGAGCAGCAGCGGGTCGCCATCGCCACGGCGGTCGCGGCCGAGCCCCGCGTGCTGCTCGCGGACGAGCCGACCGGCGAGCTGGACGAGTCGACCTCGGCGGACGTGCTCGACGCGATGCGGCACGTCAACGAGACGCTCGGCGTCACCACGCTGATCGTCACGCACGACCCGCTGGTGTCCGAGCACGTGCGCCGCACCGTGGCGATCCGGGACGGCCGCACCGCCACCGAGACCTTCCGGCGCACCGGCGTCGACGAGCACGGCCAGGACGTGCTGCTCGCCGAGGAGTTCGCCGTCATCGACCGCGTCGGCCGGCTGCAGCTGCCGCGCGAGTTCGTCGAGCAGCTGGACCTGCGCGACCGGGTGCGGCTCGGGCTGGAGCCCGACCACGTGCGCGTCTGGCCGCACGCCGGCACGACCCCCGCGCCGGGCGCGACCCCCGTCGACGAGGAGGACCGGCCGTGACCGCCACCCTGCGCGCCGTCGCGCTGACCCGCACCTACGGCAGCGGCGACACGGCCGCGCACGCCCTGCGCGGCCTCGACCTCGAGGTCGCGCCCGGCGAGCTGCTGGTCGTGCGCGGCCGGTCCGGCTCGGGCAAGTCCACGCTGCTGCACGCGCTCGGCGGCCTCGAGCGCCCCACGTCCGGCCAGGTGCACCTCGGGGACGCCGAGCTCACCGCGCTGCCCGAGGAGGAGCTGCTCCGCGTGCGCCGGGAGCGCATCGCCTACGTGTTCCAGTCGTTCGGCCTGATCCCGGTGCTCTCGGCGGCCGAGAACGTCGAGGTCCCGCTGCGGCTGCTGCACGTCGACCCCGACGAGCGGGACCAGCGGGTCGGTGCGGCGCTCGCCGCGGTGGGCCTGGCGAAGCACGCGGCGCAGCGGCCGGGCGAGCTGTCCGGCGGCCAGCAGCAGCGCGTCGCGATCGCTCGGGCGCTGGTCGCCCGGCCGCAGGTCCTGCTCGCCGACGAGCCGACCGGCCAGCTGGACAGCGAGAACGCCACCGCGATGCTGGAGCTGCTGTCCGCCCTGGTGCACGAGAGCGAGGTGGCGGCGGTCGTCACGACGCACGACCCGCTGATCGCCGAGCGCGCGGACCGCGTCGTCGAGCTCCGCTCGGGCGCCCTCGTCCCCTGACCCCCTCCCCCCTCCCACCCCTCCCTGACGCCGAGATCGGTGTGTCGTTCTCGAGATCGGCGCCCGCGGCTCCGATCTCGGCGGTGACACACCGATCTCGGCGCGGATGGGGTGCGGGGGTCAGCGGGTGCGGAGCCGGGCGATGACGGCGCGCGCGTCCGCGAGGGCGGTCTCGTCGCGGATGCCCGCGACCGCGTTGTAGTACATGCCGTCGCCGACCAGCTGGACGACGTGGGCCAGCGCGGCGTCGCCGATCTCGTCGAGCAGGGCGCCGTACCAGCCCGCCCGGATCTCCTCCAGGGCGGCGGACGCGTCCTCGTCGGACTCCTCGGCGAGCCGTGCGGCGGCGACGAGCGCCCGGTCGAGCGCGCCGCCGGAGGCGCTGGACCCGCGGAGGTAGAACTCGGTCGCCCCCTCAGGCGCGGCGCGCATCTCCGCGACGTCCGCCGCACCCAGGACGGCGAGCCGCTCGCGCTGCCCCTGCACGAGCGCCGCCTTGCTGGGGAAGTGGTAGAGCAGCCCGCCCTTGGAGACCTCGGCCGCGGCGGCGACGGCGTCGAGGGTGGCG
>DAMBCY010000546.1:0-2206 GCA_032056255.1 Cellulomonas sp.
GGCGGCGCGACGTGGTCGAGGCGACGGGGTACGCGAGCCTGGTCCCGGCCGACCCGCCGGGCGGTGGGCTGGACGGCGACGACCCGCGGGTCGCGACGCAGCGCGACTGCTACACCGCCGCCTACGCGACCTACGGGGTCGACGTCGACGCGATCCAGGACGGCGGGCCGCAGGGGTACGAGTCGCCCGGGTCCGTGCCGGAGGGCATCGCGCTGCTCGACGAGTGGCGGCGGTGCCTGACCGACCACGACCCCACGATCACGGCCACGCAGCCCGGTGCGATCCCGGACGGTGCCACCACCGCACCCCTGGCCGAGCAGATCCGGATCGGCCTGATCGACGTCGGGTGCAAGGAGTCGACGGACTTCGTCCAGCGGTTCGCCGAGGTCGAGGCCGCCGCGCAGCTCGAGTACCTCGCCCGCGCCGAGCCCTTCCTCACGGAGCTGCACGCGGCCCAGGAGCGGGCCCTGGCGGCGTCCCGTGCCCTCCTCGCGGAGCACGGGATCGCGGTACCCGGGGAGTAGCCGGCACCGAGATCGCACTCCCGGGCTGCGCGCGGTCGCGCCTCGCAGCCGGGGAGTGCGATCTCGGCGTGCTCGCGGGGGCGGATCGCGGGCGGTCACGCCCCCCGCGGGCCCGTGGAGCCGCGGGGGACCAGGCGGCTCGGGACGACCTCCGTGCCGGAGCGGACCGTGCCCTCGATCGCGTCGAACAGCAGCGCCGCCGCGCGCCGGCCGACCTCCTCGAGGTTCATGTCCACCGACGTCAGGTGCGGCCGGGCGTTGAGGGCGAGGATCTCCCAGTTGTCGTGCCCCGTGACGGCGACGTCCTCGGGCACGCGCCGCCCGGACTCGCGCAGGTGGTCGAGCACGCCGCGGGCGATGTGGTCGGAGCCGCAGACGATCGCGTCGACGTCGGGGTGCTGGGCGAGGACGAGCGCGGCGGCGGTGCGGCCCCACTCCTCGGTCCACGCGCCGTACAGGGGCTCGCCGGTGACGGGGACGCCGGCGGCGTCGAGTGCGGCGCGGACGCCGGCGACCCGGTCGTGCGCGGCGCCGTAGGTGGCGTCGCCGGTGACCACGGCGATGCGGGTGCGGCCGCAGGCCAGCAGGTGCTCACCGACCTGCCGCCCGCCGAGCACGTTGTCGGAGACGACGGACATGTCGCCGGGGTCCTCGGACGGGGCGTACGCGTAGACCACCGGCACGGGCAGGGCCCCGAGCGACGGGCGCGGGTCGGGCCGCGCGCCGACGATCATCAGGCCGTCGACCCGCCGGCCCAGCAGCGCCTGCACGTGGTACTGCTCGCGCAGGGCGTCGCCGCGGGCGTCGCAGAGCAGCACGGACGCCTTGCCGGTCCCGGCGGCGTCCTCGGCGCCCATGAGCGTCGGGATGGAGAACCGGCCCTCGAGGTCGTGCGTGACCAGGCCGATGGCGCCGGACCGCCCGCTGAGCAGGTGCCGGGCCAGCACGTTGGGGGAGAAGCTCAGCTGCTCGGCGGCGGAGAGCACCCGCTCGCGGGTCTCGGCCCTGACCTGCTGGCGGCCGTTGAGCGACTTGGACGCGGTGGCGACGGAGACACCGGCGAGCCGGGCCACGTCGGACAGCGTGGCTGGGCGCCGGGGGGTGCCCGATGCGGTCGTCATCCCACCTCCCCTGGGTGGTTGCGGGACGGTCGCGGTCCGGAGCGGGCCGCGGCCATGGCCGAGATCGTACACACAACAGCGTTTCGGTGATGTCTTGACGACGGCGTGAACGTGCCGCTACCTTCACCGAAAAGGGTTTCGGCAGAACCTCACAGCGCGGTGTCCCGACCCGGGTGCGCGCACGGCTTCGACGGCGAAGTTCCGAGGAGAGCACGATGAGCAACCGCATGTTCCGATCGCGCGGGCTGCGGCCCGTCGCCACGCTGGCGGTCGCCGGCCTGGCGCTGACCGGGCTGGCCGCCTGCGGATCCCCCGACGGGACCGACGCCGGCGAGGCGCTCGAGTCCGCCGGCCCCGACGGGGTGGACGACGGCACGACCCTGACCATGTGGACCCGCGCCCCGCTGGAGCGCCAGGCCACCACGCTCGTCGAGGCGTACAACGCGTCGCACGAGAACCAGGTCGAGCTCGAGATCGTCCCCAACGACGACATGGAGGGCAAGGTCGGCGGCGCCGCCACGAACGACGAGCTCCCCGACCTGCTCGCGGGCGACGTCGTCC
>DAMBCY010000547.1:0-2200 GCA_032056255.1 Cellulomonas sp.
CGGCTTCCTGTTCCCGCTGATCCTGACGCAGAGCCCGGAGAACCGGGTGCTGCCGCTCGCCCTGACGTCCTACCAGGGCATGTTCACCGTCAACGTCCCCGCCGTCATCGCCGCCGTCGTGCTGTCGAGCCTGCCGATGATCGCGCTCTACATCCTGGGCCGCCGGCAGCTGCTGGCCGGCATGACCGCGGGCTTCGGCAAGTGACCCGCTCCGAACACGAGAGGAAGGTCGTGCACATGACCTCCGTCCTGCACGTCGCCACGAGCGGCTCCGACCAGGCCGACGGCTCCGAGGCCGCACCGCTGCGGACCATCGACCGCGCCGCCCAGCTCGCTCACCCCGGCGACACCGTGCTCGTCCACGCCGGCGAGTACCGCGAGTGGGTCCGGCCCCGGCGGGGCGGTCTGAGCGACCAGCGCCGCATCACCTACACCGCTGCCCCCGGCGAGCACGTCGTGATCAAGGGCTCCGAGGTCGTGACCGGGTGGACCGCCGCCGGCGGCGACGTCTGGACGGTCGAGGTGCCCAACGCCCTGTTCGGGGAGTTCAACCCGTTCGAGCAGACCGTCGACGGCGACTGGCTCGTCCACGAGAGCGACGACGCGCCCCGCAAGCACCTCGGTGACGTCTACCTGGACGGCCGCAGCATCGACGAGGTCACCTCCCGCGCCGCGGTCGACGCGCCCGCAGTGCGCACGACGGCACTCGACCACTGGACCGGCGTCACCGTCCCGGTACGCGACCCGCAGTGGACGCGCCTCGCCTGGTACGCCGAGGTCGGGCCGGAGGTCACCACGATCTGGGCCAACTTCGCCGGCGCGGACCCGAACATCGCCCTGACCGAGATCAACGTGCGCCGCTCGGTGTTCTACCCGACCGAGCACCACATCGACTACATCACCGTGCGCGGGTTCGAGATGGCTCAGGCCGCGACCCCGTGGGCGCCGCCGACCGCGGACCAGCCCGGTCTGATCGGCCCGAACTGGGCCAAAGGCTGGATCATCGAGGACAACGTCATCCACGACGCGAAGTGCTCGGCGATCTCGCTGGGCAAGGAGGCGTCCACCGGGCACAACTACGCCACCGTCCGCGGTGACAAGCCCGGGTACCAGTACCAGCTGGAGTCCGTGTTCTCCGCCCAGCAGATCGGCTGGGACCGCGAGCACATCGGCTCCCACCTGGTGCGCCGCAACCACATCTACGACTGCGGCCAGAACGCCGTGGTCGGGCACCTCGGATGCGTCTTCTCCACCATCGAGGACAACCACATCCACGGCATCGCCACCCGGCGCGAGTTCTTCGGGCACGAGATCGGCGGCATCAAGCTGCACGCCGCGATTGACGTCACGATCCGGCACAACCGCATCCACGACAACACGCTCGGCATCTGGCTCGACTGGCAGACGCAGGGCACCCGCATCACCCGCAACGTCCTGTACGCCAACCAGCGCGACCTGTTCGTCGAGGTCTCGCACGGCCCCTACGTCGTCGACCACAACGTCCTGGCCTCGCCCGCCGCGGTCGAGGTCGTGTGCCAGGGCGGCGCGTACGTGAACAACCTCGTGGCAGGAACGGTGCGCCTGGAGCCGGTCCTCGACCGCGCCACCCCGTACCACCGGCCGCACAGCACCCAGGTGGCCGGGTTCTCCACCGTCGAGGGCGGTGACGACCGCTGGGTCGGCAACCTGTTCCTCGGCGGCGACCTGACCAGCGCGTACCGGGCGGGCGGCAAGCATGCCGCGCAGTCCGCGTACGGCACGGTCGGCTACGCCGAGTACCCGGCGTCGTTCGAGGAGTACCTCGCGGACCTGGATACCAGCCTCGGTGACCACGAGCGCTTCCACGGCAAGAAGATGCCCGCGTACGTGCGGTCCAACACCTACGCCGGCGGAGCCGAGCCGTACGCCAAGGAGCAGGGCGCTCTCGTCCTGAGCAAGGACGGGGCGGCGCAGGTCCGGGTGGACGACCGGGGAGCCGAGGTGTTCCTGGAGGTGACGCTCCCGGACCAGTTCGACGAGTCGGCCGCGCCGCTGATCTCCGGGACCGACCTCGAGCGGGCCCGCTACGCGGACGCGGAGTTCGAGTCGCCCGACGGGACCCCGGTGACGTTCGAGGTCGACCTCGTCGGCCAGGTGAAGAAGGACGGCGACATCTATCCCGCCGGGCCCCTCGCGACCCTGTCCGGAGGAACGTCGCGCG
>DAMBCY010000548.1:0-2199 GCA_032056255.1 Cellulomonas sp.
CCGGCGCCGTCACGGTGCGGCACGAGGGGAATGAGGACCGATGAACCCGGCACGAGCCGACAGGGACCGGACACGCGTGGCCGGGGCCGCTCTGGGACCGCCGGTCTCCCGCGAGCGGGTCTCGGACGTCGTCGCCGCGAAGCTCACCGAGCTCGTCGCCGGCGGCACGCTCGTCCCGGGTGAGGTGCTGCCGAACGAGACCGAGCTCGCCGCCCGGTTCGGCGTCGGCAAGTCCGCGATCCGCGAGGCCGTCAAGATCGTCGTCACCCGCGGTCTGCTCACGGTGCAGCAGGGGTTCGGCACGGTGGTCAACCCCCGGGACCGGTGGAACCTGCACGACCCCGGGGTGCTCGGTGCGATGCGCACCCAGCTGACGCTCGCCCAGCTGGTCGAGGTCCGCCGGATGATCGAGCCGGAGGCCGCGGCGCTCGCGGCGGAGCGCGCCACCCCGGCGGACCTCGCGCGGTTGCGGGAGCTCGCCGAGCCGCCGGACGAGAGCGGACTGGTGCCGCAGGACGCGGTGAAGGGCCTCGCGTTCCACGAGGCGGTCGCCGAGGCGGCGCACAACCCGGCCGTCAGCGTCCTGGTCAGCACGCTGCGGGTGCTCGCGCAGAGCAAGGTGATGCAGGCCGACCCGGAACCCGCCCCCGGCAGCGCGCCGGAGCGGCCGGAACCCCGGATGCCGGTCGACCACCGCGCCATCCTCGCGGCCATCGAGGCCCGCGATCCGGACCTGGCCCGCCGGTGCGCGCAGCAGCACCTCGACGGCCTCGGGCCCTACTGGGGCTGGGTCAGCCGGGAACCCGCCTGGTGACGGGGACGACCACGGGCCCCGCACCCCGGGGACGGCAGCCGCGAGGCGCAGGGCGAGCAGGACGGGAGGGGCGGGGATGACGACGGCGCTCGTGGACGTGCACGCGATGGTGCACTGGGTGCGGGAGGTCGGGCCGGAGGCCGCGGTGGCCGGCCTGGTGCCGTACCTGGAGCACGACTTCCGCCGGTGGGAGAGCTTCGAGCGGACCGCACGCATCGCCAGCCACACGCCGTTCGGCGTCATCGAGCTCATGCCGACCAGCGACCACGAGACGTACGGCTTCAAGTACGTCAACGGGCACCCGTCCAACCCGGCGCGCGGCTTCCAGACCGTCGCCGCGTTCGGTGTGCTCGCGGACGTGCACAACGGCTACCCGACGTTCGTCGCGGAGATGACCGTGCTCACGGCCCTGCGCACGGCCGCCACCTCCGCGATGGCCGCGCGTGCCCTCGCGCGTCCGGGCTCCCGGGTCATGGCCCTGATCGGTGCCGGGAGCCAGTCCGAGTTCCAGGCCCTGGCGTTCCGCGCCGTGCTGGGCATCGACCGGTTGCGCGTCCACGACGTCGACCCGGACGCCGTCGCCAAGCTGGTCCGCAACCTGGGCCCCCTGGGCTTCGACGTCGTGGTGGCCGAGGACGCCCGCGACGCCGCAGCGGGCGCCGACGTCGTCACCACCTGCACGGCCGACAAGACCAGCGCGATCGTCCTGCCCGACGACGCGGTGGTCCCCGGGATGCACCTGAACGCGATCGGCGGGGACTGCCCCGGCAAGACCGAGCTCGACCCCGGCACCCTCGACCGGTCGAGCGTCTTCGTGGAGCACCACCCGCAGACCCTGGTGGAGGGGGAGATCCAGGCCAGGGGGCCGCAGTTCCCCGTCACCGAGCTGTGGCAGGTGCTCGCCGGGCGGCACCCGGGGCGCAGGCGGGACGACGAGATCACCCTGTTCGACTCGGTGGGCTTCGCGGTCGAGGACTTCTTGGCGCTGCGCTACGTGCGCGACGCGGTCGCCGGGACGCCCTGGCAGTCGACGATCGACCTGGTCGCGGAGCCCGAGGACCCGAAGGACCTGTTCGGCATGGTGGGGTCGCCGGTGCCGGTGCCGTAGCGGCGCCGAGGGCCGGCCTCCCGGTGCCGGGCAGCGGACCGCCCCGCGGCGACCGGCGGGGGAACCGGTCGCCGCGGGGCGGCGTGCTGCCGTCGACTCATTCCACGGGGAACAGCGACACGCTGACCCGCGAGGTGTACGTGCCGTCCGGCGTGTCGACCGGCACCTCCAGGCGCAGGTCGGTGCGGATCGCCGCCGTCCCGAGCCGGGTCGCGGCCGGGGCCGTGGCCAGGGTGGCGGGATCGGCGAGGCCGGGACCGCCCCGCAGGGAGCCGTT
>DAMBCY010000549.1:0-2197 GCA_032056255.1 Cellulomonas sp.
CGCGCCGCGGCCGGCACCGAGCCCGCGCCCCGCAGCGCGACCGGCCCCCCGGGGCCAGTCGTCCGGCGGAGCGCAGAACGCCTGACCCGCACCACCACGCCCGGACCCCACCGGGACCGGACGGACGAGTCGCGCCCCGGCGCGATGCGACGACAAGGAGAGACGGCAGCCATGCCGAAGAACAAGACGCACTCCGGTGCGAAGAAGCGCTTCCGGATCACCGGGAGCGGCAAGGTCATGCGCGAGCAGGCGAACGCCCGCCACCTCCTCGAGCACAAGTCGAGCCGTCGCACGCGCCGTCTCGCGGCCGACCAGGTCGTCTCCGCGGCCGACGCCCCCAAGATCAAGAAGCTGCTCGGCAAGTGACCCGTCGGCGCGCGAGCGCCGCGGCAGCACGCCGACCTGAGAACAACGCAAGGAGCATCACGTGGCACGCGTGAAGCGGGCGGTCAACGCCCAGAAGAAGCGCCGGGCAACTCTCGAGCGCGCCTCCGGCTACCGCGGGCAGCGTTCGCGCCTGTACCGCAAGGCCAAGGAGCAGGTCACCCACTCCCTCGTGTACGCCTACCGCGACCGCAAGGCGCGCAAGGGCGACTTCCGCAAGCTGTGGATCCAGCGGATCAACGCGGCTGCGCGCGAGCAGGGTCTGACCTACAACCGCCTCATCCAGGGCCTCAAGCTCGCGGGTGTGGAGGTCGACCGCCGTGTGCTGGCCGACCTGGCCGTCAACGACGCGCCCGCGTTCAACGCGCTGGTGCAGGTCGCCAAGGACGCGCTGCCCGCCGACGTCAACGCCCCGCGCGCCGCGGCCTGACGCTCGCCCAGCACCTCGTCGCGAGACCCCTCGGGAGCCCTGTGCTCCCGGGGGGTCTCGTGCGTCCCGGACCGGTACGGACCCCGGGCGCCGCGTCCGCGCGTTGCGGGGTGGGCCGTGGCGTGGCGCGGGCGCCGCGGTGCCGGCGAAGCCGCCGCGGTACGGGAGGATGAGCGGGTGCCGCACGACCTGACCCCGCCGACCGACCGCCCGCTGCTCGTGAACCCGCACGCCGACCGCGTCCGGGCGGTGCGCGCGCTCGGGTCCCGATCGGGCCGGCGTCGGGCGGGGCGGTTCCTGGTCGAGGGCCCCCAGGCGGTGCGGGAGGCCGTGCGCTGGACGCCGTGGCTGGTCCGGGACGTGTACCTGACGCCGGAGGCAGCGGACCGGTACGCCGAGATCGTGGCCGACGCGGCCGGCCTGCACGTCCACCTGGCGGCCGAGGCCGTGGTCTCCGCGATGTCGCCGGACGCCCAGGGAGTGCTCGCGGTGGCCGGCACCCCGGCGGGGCCGACCGCACCGGAGAGGTTGCTCGGCCCGCTCGACGCCGCGGCGCTGCCGGCGGTGCTCACGACGCGACCCCGGCTGGTGGCGCTGCTCGCGCGCGTCCGGGACCCGGGGAACGCCGGCACGGTGGTGCGGGTGGCGGACGCCGCGGGTGCGGATGCCGTCCTCGTCGCGGGGGACGCGGTCGAGGCGACCAACCCGAAGGTGGTCCGGTCCACGGCCGGCTCGCTGTTCCACCTGCCCGTCGTCTCCGGCGTGCCGGTGCCCGACGCGGTCGCCGCGCTCCGGGCGGCCGGGCTGACCGTGCTCGCTGCGGACGGGGCGGGGGACCTGGACCTCGACGACCTGCAGGACGCCGCGGCGCGGGGGACGGGTGCCGCGGGTGCCGACCTGCGCACCCCGACGGCGTGGCTGTTCGGCAACGAGGCGTGGGGGTTGCCGGCCGAGGACCGCGACCGGTCCGACGCCGTCGTCCGCGTCCCGCTGCGCGGCCGTGCGGAGTCCCTCAACCTCGGCACGGCGGCGGCGGTCTGCCTCTACGCCTCCTCCCGCGCCCACCGCTGACCCCGCCCGCCGGACCGCGCCCTCTCCCCGGCCCGGCGAGATCGGTGTGTCGTCGCCGAGATCGGACGCCGGGAGCACCGATCTCGAGCAGACGCACCGATCTCGGCGCAGGGGTCACCGGCCGTCGGGCATGCTGGGGCGATGCGCGTGTTCGCCGGGCTGTGGCCCGTCCCGTCCGTGCGGGAGCACCTCGCCGCGGCGCTCGTGACGGCGCTGGGCGTCGACCCGGAGGCGGCGCCCGGCCGGTCCGGTCCCGACGGGGTGCGGTGGACGGCCGCGGAGAACTGGCACCTCACCCTCGCGTTCTACGGC
>DAMBCY010000550.1:0-2179 GCA_032056255.1 Cellulomonas sp.
CAGCCGCGTTGTAGACCCCGTCTTCGCGGGTCGCGCCCAACTGGACCATCCATAGGGCCAAGTCACGGACGTCGATGTACTGGACCGCGGAGTCCAGGTCGGGCGGGACGACGTGCTGCCCGGCCTCGCTGAGCCGCAACACCCAGTACGTCAAACGGTCCGACGGGTCGTGGGGCCCGACGACGACGGTCGGCCGGATGATCGTCCGACTCGCGAACAGGTCAGTGACTCGTTCCTCGCACAGCGCCTTGAGCGGACCATAGGACGCCCCGTCGACCTCGGTCGGGACGGGACCGTCGAGCTGGCCGAGCGGCGCCTCCTCCGTCGTACCGGGACCGCGGAAATCGGCGTAGGCGGACACGCTCGACACGAAGACGTAGTGCCCGCACGCGTCCACCAGGTGGGCCGCCGTGCGGTCGACCTGGTCGGGATGGAAGGCCGATAGGTCGAACACCACGTCCCACCTGTGGCCTTCGAGTGCGGAGACATCACCGTCGCGGTCGCCCCGCAGACGGACGAGCGAGTCGAACAGGTCCGGCTGGGTGACACCTCTGTTGAACAGCGTCACGTCCCAACCTGCCGCCACGAGCGCCTCGACGAGGTGAACCCCCAGGAACTCAGTCCCGCCCAACACCAAAGCCCGCTGTGGATGTGACATGGCTCACGACCGTAACAGGCAGATTGCCCGGTCTATCGGGCGATCGCCGACAAGGGCGCCAACCACAACGCGACCGCCGGGTCTGCTGTACGAGTAGGTGACAGCAGTTCTCAGGCGGCGAGTGCGACCTGAGTGGTCATGATGGTCTCGTACTCGATGGGTGTCAGGCGTCCGAGGCGGGCCTGGCGTCGGCGGCGGTGGTAGGTCCGTTCGATCCAGGTGATGATCGCCAGGCGTAGCTCGTGGTGGGTGGCCCAGCGGCGTCGGTCCAGGACGATCTTCTGCAGCAGCGAGAAGAAGCTCTCCATCGCGGCGTTGTCCCCGGCGGAGGCGACCTGACCCATCGACCCGGCGAGGTCGTGACGGGCCAGGACGCGGGCCACCTTCCTGCTTCGGAACTGGCTGCCTCGGTCGGAGTGCACCACGCAGCCGGCGACATCACGACGCCGCTGCACCGCGCTGACCAGGGCTTCCGCTGCGATCTGGGACGTCATGCGGTCACTGATCGAGTAGCCGACGATCCGGTTGGAGAACACGTCCTTGATCGCGCAGAGGTAGACCTTGCCCTCGGCGGTGGGGTGCTCGGTGATGTCCCAGAGCCACAACCTGTTCGGCGCCTCGGCGGTGAACACCCGCCGCACGAGGTCGTCATAAGCGGGCGGGCCGGCCTTCTTCCCGTTCTTCGAGCGCTTCTTGCCGAACACCGACCACCACTGGTTGTCCCGGCAGATCCGCCAGACCGTGCGGTCACACGCGACCAGTACGGCGCGGGCGGCTTCGTCGGCCAGGAGCCGGTGCCCGAACTCAAGGTGGCAAGACCTGCAGGTCAGCGCCTTGACGCCGGCGTACCGATCGCAGCCCCGTGCCGACGTGCGCCGCGGTCCGGTAGCGCTTCCGTGGCGTTCGCACTGGTCAGAGGGCGGTTCTGCCCGCGCACCGGGGAGGGTGGCTCTGGCGCCGTGTTACATCAGATGCAATACGCAGATTAGAACCTGACATAACGTCCCTTATCGGCCTTGTCAAGTCGAGGCCGCTGACCAGGGCGTTCGTACGGCCGATGCCCTGACCGTCCTGCATGGGACGGGTGCTGCGTACGGCGATCACGCCGTGCGGACCTTCCTCGCGATCCGGGACCTGCACGGCCTGGACGCAACATCGCCGGCCTCGGTTCGCATGTGCGCCCGCATGGCGCAGCGGATCGTCCTGGACGACCTGGTCGACCTGTGCTTCGCCGGCGTCGACGGCCCGGACCGCGCGCTGCTGTGTGACGCGGCGGTCTGGCTCGACGTCTTGATCGCCGAGCCGCACGTCTGGCGTGTCAGCGAGGCCCTGTCGTGATCCGCGTGCTCCTGGTGAACCTCGCGGAGGTCGCCGCGTTCACGGCGGTCATCGCGCTGCTCGCGTGGGTCGACCGCGACCGGCCGGCCACGGACGGCGGGCTCTGAGGTGGAGACCGTCGTCTACGTCCTGGACCCGGAGCAGTACCGGGTGTTCGTGATCTTCGGCGGGCTGGTCGTGTGC
>DAMBCY010000551.1:0-2165 GCA_032056255.1 Cellulomonas sp.
GTCGGCGTCGCGGGCGCGGACGGCCCGCGGGCGGCGCGCCCGCGACGAGGCGCGGGGCGCGTCAGTCCGCGGCCCAGGACTCCCGCAGCCGGGCGCGGGCCCGCGAGAGCGCGGCGTCCGCCCCGCCGCGGGACACGCCGAGCACCAGCGCCAGGTCCGCGCCGGACAGCCCCTCCCACGCGGTCAGCAGCAGCACCTGGCGGTCGCGCGCGCCGAGCCGGGCGAGGGCCTCGCGGACCCGCTCGTCCCGGACGGCCTGCACCGCGGGGTCGGACGGGTCCGGCTCGTCGGGCACCTCGGCGACGGGGACGGGGCGCCCCTTGCGTCGGTGGTTGGCCAGCACGTAGCCCGCGGTCCGGTAGAGCCACGCGAGCTCCATGCCCTCGGGCACCTCGGCCCGGCGCCGCCACGCGACGGTCAGCACGTCGGCCGCGAGGTCCTCCGCGTCGTCCCCGGCGCCACGGCGCAGCAGGTAGCGGTGCACCGCGGTGGCGTGCTGCTGGAACAGCTCCTCGAACCAGGAGCCGTCCCGGCCGGCCGGGGCGGGCGCCTCCGGGCGCTCGTCGGCGGCGGCGCCAGGGCCGTCGGCAGGCTGCTCGCGACTGGGCACGCGGTCCCCTCGGGTCGGTGGGCCGGCTCCGGGGACGGGCCGGTGCCCCTACTGTGTCGCGAACCGCACAGGTCTTGCACGGCCCGTGCAGGGAGCTCCCGCCGCCGCCCGGCCCCGGACCTCAGCGCGGCTCCGGGCCCACCGGAGAGACGCCGAGCTCGTGCACGAGGTGCAGGAACGCGCGCCCGTACGGGGTGTCCGCCGTCTCGCGGCGCACGCGGTGCCAGTCGACCTGCTCCCGCAGCGCCCGGACCATCGCGAGCATCCGCGTGAAGTCGCAGTAGTGCTCCCCGAGCACGCGCATCTTGGCCGAGACGATGTCGGTGGCGTCCAGCACGGGCATCCGCACCGCGAGCACCTCGAGCTCGTCGCTGCGCTCCAGCATCTCGCGGGTGATCGGCTCCCCCACCATCCGGAACAGCACGTCGACCAGGGCCCCGTGGTGGTACGCCTTGAACAGCCAGTTCTCGGCGGGCTCCTGGACGTCGAGCCCCGCCGCGGCGATGGCCTCCTGCGCGCGCGGCACGTCCTCCTCCGGGACCGCGAAGTCCGCGTCGTGGCTCGGCTCCGGCGCACCCCGCGCCCAGGCGGCGTACCCCCCGACCAGCGCGAACGGGATCCCGGCGTCGTGCAGCGCGACCGCGGTCAGCCGCAGCCCGTCCTGCAGCGCGGTGCGCGGGTCGGGCGGGGACGCCGCACCGGTGCGGACCTCAGCGCCCGCCCCCGGCGCGGCGTCGGCGTCGTGGCTCATGCCTGGTTGTGTACACGACGACGCGCGCGTCCGCAGGACGGCGGCGAGAATCGCGGGGTGCGACTCGCGACGTTCAACATCCTGCACGGCCGTGGCCTGAGCGACGGCAAGGTCGACCTGGACCGGTTCGCCGGCGCCGTGCGCGGCCTCGACGCCGACGTGCTGGCGCTGCAGGAGGTCGACCGCGACCAGCCCCGCTCGCACCAGGCCGACCTCACCGCCGTGGCCGCCGAGGCCGCCGGCGCGGAGCACCACCGGTTCGTCGCGACGCTGCACGGGCACCCGGGCACCTGGACCGCGGCCACCGGCGAGGACCAGCCCGCGATCGCCGCCTACGGCATCGCGCTGCTCAGCCGGCACCCGGTGCGGTCCTGGCGGGTGCTGACGCTGCCGACCCTGCGCCGCCGGGTGCCGATGGTGCACCGCGGGACGCGGCGGCCCTCCCTCGTGCAGGACGAGCAGCGCGCGGCGCTGGCCGCCGTCGTCGAGACGCCCGAGGGGCCCGTGACGGTGGTCGCCACGCACCTCACCTTCATCACCGGCTGGAACGTCGTGCAGCTACGGCACCTGGTGCGGGCGTGCCGCGCCCTGCCCCGGCCCCTCGCCGTGGTGGGGGACCTCAACCTGGAGGGCGCGGCGCCGCAGCGGATCACGGGCTGGCGCTCCGTCGGGCGGGTGCACACCTTCCCCGTCGAGGTGCCCGACCGGCAGATCGACCACGTGCTGCTCGACGGGGACGTGGTGCCGTCCAGCGAGCCCGTCGCCGTGGACACCGGGATGTCGGACCACCGCGCGCTCATCGTG
>DAMBCY010000552.1:0-2156 GCA_032056255.1 Cellulomonas sp.
GGTCGCCCACGACGTCGCCCGCGCCGAACAGCCGCACGACCGCACCGGCCTCGAGGCCGCTGACGACCGCCCGCCCGCCGTCGCCCGCGAGCACCTCGACGACGACCTCCTCGCCCCCGGTCAGCGTCACGGAGACCGTACCGGCGGCATCCGTGCGCAGTGCCGCCACCGGCACGACGACCCCGCCGGCCTCGGGCACCACCGTGACCTCGACCGTGAGCAGCACCTCGCCCTGCACCCCGGCGATCAGGTCGCACTCGTCCCGGCACGCGGCGGCGCCGTCCGGCCCGCGCAGCGGGACGGTGACGACGCCGTCCGCGTCGGCGGAGGCGACACCGGTCACCGCGTCCCAGCGTGAGCCGCCCGCGACGACCACGGCCGGTGTCCCCTCCTCCGGGACGCGGCGCTGGCCGTCCTCGATCCGGAGCGCGAGGTCCGGGTCACCGGCCCGCGCCGAACCCAGCGGTGTCCCCGGCTCCACGCGCCGCCCGACGGTGACGTCCTCGGCCAGCCAGACCCGTGCGGGCAGCGCCGGCGAGAACACCACGTCGCCCGCCCGGACGATCCCGTCCGGCTCGACACCCAGGACCCGCTGCCACGCGCGGACGGCACGAGCCGTCGCGCGGTCGTAGGCGTCGTCCGGCTGCACCGCGAGGTGACCGGCCTGGTGGAGGAACGTCTCGACCTGCTGCACGTCGGCTCCGCGCGCCCCGACCGCGAGGTCGCGGAAGGCCGGGACGTCCCCCGGCACGACGACCACCGGCCGCAGGTCCACGCCGAGCAGGACGGACCCCGGTTCCACGAGGTCCCCCGGAGCGACCCCGTGCGAGGTCACGACCCCGGACGCTCCGAGCACCCCGAGCTCGGCATCCCGCCAGGTCGCGCGGGCGGTGTAGGAGGCGGTGCGCCCGAGCGATCCCTGCTGTGCACGGAACGTGGCCGGCGCGTCGTCCTGCGGCGCGCCCTGCGGACCGCCGCCGCCGAGCAGCACCCACACCGACGCACCCCCGACGCCCGACCCGAGCGCGCACGCGAGCAGCCAGCCGCCGACGGCGCGGGCACCGCGGCGGGCTCGTGGCTGCGGCGACCAGCCGGTCAGTCCGCCCACCACGGCTCCGGGCACTCCTCGACCAGGTCGCCCCACTCGGCCGACGTGAGCCGCTCGACGAGGTCGCCGTACGGACCCCACTCGGTGACACCGCCGTTCGATGAGGCCTGCGCCGAGGCAGTCAGCTCCTCGACGTAGGCCTCCTCGGACGGCGGAGCGGGAACGTCGTGGCCGAGCGCGCCGACGCAGCGCCACGTGTCGACCTGCCGGGCGTACAGCAGCTCGACGCGCTCCCGGGTGAGCGGCGCGGAAGCGTCGCTCAGCCCCATCTCCGCGCGGCACGCGTCCCGGTCCGCCTCCCACCGCGGGTAGTCCGCGTCGTCGAAGGGCTCGAGGACCGCCCCGCCGGTGGTGACCGTCACGTTCCACCCCTTGCCGGCGACGCAGCTCTGCAGCCCGGTCCGGTACTCCTCCTGGCGCTGCTGCTGCTCGGCCATCCAGCCGGGGCGTTCGAACGCGACGGTCCCGCCCGCGTCGGCTCCGCACCCCGCGAGCAGCACGAACGCCGCGCACGCGGCGGCGCGCACGCCGGCCGGTCCTCTCCTGAACTCCATCGACGGCTCTCCTCGTGGTGCCCCCCCGAGGCGCGCCCATCTCACCGGACGGACGTCATCCGACGATAGCCCCCACCCGACCGTGCAGGCCACGCCAGGTTCGCGAACCGGACGTCGCGGGCGTCGGGAGCGCGTCCCGCCCGCCGCGCTCGTCGACGCACGGACCGGCTGGTCCCGGTCGCGCGCCCGTGCCAGGCTCGACGCCATGGCCCGGTACCTCGACGTCCACCCGCACGACCCCCAGCCCCGTGCGATCGCCCAGCTCGTCGCCCTGCTGCAGGACGACGCGCTGATCGCCTACCCCACCGACTCGGGCTACGCGCTCGGCTGCCGGCTGGACAGCCACACCGGCGCCGACCGCATCCGCGCCATCCGCCACCTGGGCGACAAGCACCACTTCACGCTGATGTGCAGCGACTTCGCGCAGCTCGGGCAGCTGGTGCGGCTGGACAACGCACCGTTCCGGGCGATCAAGGCGGCCACACCCGGCCCGT
>DAMBCY010000553.1:0-2149 GCA_032056255.1 Cellulomonas sp.
AGAAGGAGGCTCTCGAGGCCGCCGGCGTGCGCGTGGGCACGACCCCCACGGAGACGGCCGAGCTGGCCCGCGCCCTCCTCTCCTGACCCGCGGGACCGGCCCCTCGTCCGGGGCGGCGACGCGCGCCCGGTGTGCTCCGCAGGGCGCACCGAGCGCGTGTCGCCGCCGGGAATCGCGGGGTCGGCGGCGACGATGGACGGGTGAGCAGCGGTCCCGGCACCCGTCCCCGTCCGCGTCGCCGGGTGCTGGACGACACCGCGGCGCCGCGGTTCTTCGTCAGCGACCTGGACGGGTCCCCCCGGTGGGTCGGCGGTCTGCTCGCGGGGATGCAGGGCGCGCTGCTGTCCCTGCTGGTCGTGGTGCTGCCGGCCGTGGCCGCCTACGTGGCGACGTCCGCCGCGCCCGCGACCTCCGGCGTCCCGTGGACGCACGCCGTCTCCGTCGCCGCGGGCCTCTGGCTGCTCGGGCACGGCGTGCCGCTCACGCTCGCGCCGTCGGTGACGCTGGTGCCGCTCGGCCTGACCGCGCTCGCGCTGTTCGGGTGCTACGCGTCCGCGCGCCGGTCCGGGTACGCCACGCGGTCCGCGCTCGGTGCGGGGGTCGCCGGGTACACGGGGGTCGTGCTGGTCGTCGGCCTGCTCACCGGGGTACCGCTGCTGCACCTGGCGGTCGGCCTGCTCGGTGCGCTGGTGCTGTCGGCCGTCGGGCTCGGCGCGGGGCTGCTGCGCCGGCCCGAGGCACCCCGGCTGCGCGACCTCCTGGAGCCCGTGCGGCTCCGGCTGCCCGAGCCCGTCGCGCACGGCGTCGCGGCGGGGACGACGGCGCTGGCGCTGCTCGTGCTGCTGGCCGCCGCGCTCACCGTGCTGTGGGTCGTGGCCGGTCGGACGGCGGTCTCCGAGGTCGTCACCGGGCTGGACCCCGACGCCGTCGGGGGAGCGGTCCTGGCCGTCGGCGAGCTCGCCTACGTGCCCACGCTGGTGCTCTGGGCGTTCGCCTGGCTGGCCGGGCCGGGGTTCGCGGTCGGCTCGGGCACGCTGTTCAGCGTCGGCGAGGTACACGCCGGGGCGCTGCCCGCGGTGCCGCTGCTCGGGGCCCTGCCCGCGCCGGACGTGGTCGGCGGGGTGCTCCGGGCGGTGCCCGTGGTCACGGTGCTCGCGGGGGTCGCCGTCGCGGTGGTGCTGCGCCGGCGCCTGCTCACGGAGCGGGCGCTCGACCCGCTGCTCGCGGGGCTGACCGCCGCCGCGACGGCGGGGCTCGGGGCGCTGCTGCTGTCCGCGCTCGCGCGCGGCGGCATCGGGCCGGACCGGATGACGGAGCTGGGGCCGCAGCCGCTCCTCGTGGGGGCGGCGGTCGCGGCGGGTGTCGCGGTCGGGTCGCTGGTCGTGCTGCTGCCGGGCGACCGGCACGTCCGCGCGGCGCTGGCAGGCCTGCTCCGCCGCGCCCGAGGCGCCCTGCGCCCGGCCCCGGAGGCCTGACCCCCGGCCGCCGGGCGTGCCTCCGACGTGTCGAGGGTGCCCCCGACGTGTCGAGGGTGCCCCCGAGGTGTCGAGGGTGCCCCCCCGGGAAGGCCACCCTCGGCTGGCGGGGGCCTCTCTCGACGCGGGGCCCTCGGCCACCGAGGGGTGGGGGTCACGGGCGGGTGAGGGTGCCCTGGAGGTCCTCGAGCGCGTCCCGGTAGTCCTGGGCGCACTGGGCTTTCGCGGACCGGGTCAGGGCACCGTCCAGGCAGTCCTGCTGGGCCAGGTCCGCCGGGAGCAGGACCAGCGACGCCAGGCTCGTGAACGCCAGGACGGCGGTCATCGCGAGGCCGACGGCGAGCATCGGGACGAGACCGCCGCGCATCCGCGCCCGGACCACGGCCCGCAGCGCCCGCACGCCCGCGACGGCCGCGCCGACGAGGAACGCGACCGAGGCCAGCCGCCACGGCAGCGGCAGCAGCGCGCCCACCGCGACCCCGGCGACCAGCCAGATCCCGAAGTGCCGCACCAGCCGGCCCACCCGGGCCATCGTCTCGGGGTCCGGCGCGGGCGGGACGGGCTGCTCGGGCGTCGGACGGGGGCGCATGCCCAGCGGCGGGACGGGGTGCTCGGGGCGCGGGGGCGCGGACGGCCGGGTCCCGGGCTCGGACGGGTGCTGCTGCGGCGCCGCG
>DAMBCY010000554.1:0-2121 GCA_032056255.1 Cellulomonas sp.
CGGCGACCCAGGAGATCGACGTCCGCATCGACGGGCTGTCCGTGCCGTTGTCCATCGACCCGAGCAAGGTGTGGGCGGCCGCGGTGTGGGTCGTCGACGAGGCGTGACCGCTGGTCGGCGGGGCCGGTCGTCGGGCCGGCCCCGCCTGCTCGCGTTCGATGGGTCACGGCCACACCGAACGCTCCATGGGTACAACCCCTCTGCGTTGTGAGCATCCGGTACAACCCTCCGTGGCTCACGACCCCTCCCTGGCGGCGATGCGGTCAGCGGCGTCGGTCAGCACCTCGTAGATACACGCAGTCGGGTGCTCGTCGGGAAGGTCGTCGTGCTTGTAGTTGGCTGCCATCTCGGCGAGGCGGACGACGATGTTCTGCCGCTCCTGCGCCACGACCTCCCGGTCGTGCTCGGCCAGCCAGTCGGCGAACTTCTGCTCGTGGCCGGGCGCGACGAACCGGACGAAGTCGGTCGGGTACGTCGGAGTAGCGAGCAGCCCAGCGGAGGCGAGCGCGGTGGCCTGGTGCTGGGCGAAGGGTCGATCCCAGTCGGCACCGTCACGGTCCCAGAGCGTCTCGACCTCCGCTCCGCAGGTGCAACCGAGGAGCCATCCGCCATCACATCCGGTCGCGCCACCGGTGAGCTGATGTTCATCCAGCACGTCGGCTGCGGTGCGCGGGGTCTCAGCCGGTGGCGGCGTCACCGTGCGGTCCCGACCTCGGGCGTTCAGCGGGTCACGCACGTACTCGTCGTAGTCCATCAGTCGTGCTCCCCTCGGTCAGGGCAGTCCGGGTCGGTGCACGCGTGCGGCTGCATGGGGTCGATGCCGCGTCCGGTCCAGGACTCGTCCTCGCCGGCGTCGTAGTGCGAGTACCGGTGGCCCGGGTGCTCGGTGCAGTGCAGGTCGCGCGGGCCGGGTTCCGCGCAGGTCCCGCGGCGGACGGCGCTCATCCGCCGACCTCCGCCTTCGCCTCAGCCGCACAGGCGCCGCCGTCGGCCCGTCGTGCCCGGGCGATGATGTCGCTGAGCGAGGTTCGGGCACGCTCGTGGACGTTGGCCGGGTCGTCAAGGGCGACCAGCCAATCGATGAACTCCTGCCGGGCGTCAGACATCGCGCACCCCGATCCCGAGCGCGGTGAGAGCGGCATCGGCCATGTCGTCCCCGCTCCAGGCGTCCCCGTCCTTGATCGTGGCCACGATGGCGTTGCGAACAGCGTCCCGCTGCTCGGCGGTGACCGTCGGCGCGGCGTCACCCCGGGCGGCGAGGAGATTGGCCTGGCAGCGGGCGATGTGAGACGCCATGCTCCGGTCCTGCTCGGCCACATAGAACACACGCGCTCCGCACAGGCATCCGTAGTCCGAGCCCTCCAACCACCCGTGGCGCATCGCCTCGGCGAGCAGGGTGCGTTCCAGCGCGTCCTCCGCCAGCACCTCCCGGTCCACCGCCTCCCCGCCGCGCTGAGCGGTGAAGTCCTCGCGCACCTGGACGGGCTTGCCCGTCTCCTTGGCGTAGGTCACCTCCCGGGAGGTGGATGAGCCGATGTAGCCACCGGGCGCGACGACGAGCACCCGGTCGGCCATGTCGATCTTCCGGAAGTGCAGCGCGTCGAGGGCGACCTTCTGCTCGTCCGTCATCGCGTCACCGGAGTGCCCGAACACCCCGGGTGCCAGGACGATCGCACCCGCGAGGGTCAGGTCGCGGTTCGCCTCGGTCATCTCGTCCCGGAAGCGCGTGCTGCCGCAGATGACGACCACCTCGGGCCGCTCCGCCTCCCCAGCACGGGCAGCGTCGAGGGCGGCACGGATGACTCGTCGCCAGTCATCTGCGTCCTGGATGACGGCTCGGACGCCGCGTCCGTCGGCCCACCGCTCACGACCAGTCGTAGCGTCCACCTCGGCCCATGCCATGAAGGCCGCCCGTGCGGCCCGCTCCAGGGCGTCGTGTCCCGTGGCCGGCTGCGGGGCGTCCGGGCGGAACAGGACCGTGAACGTCTGCCCGTCAGACACGAGCCACGCAGAGTCCTGCTCGGATCCGTCGGTGCCGAGCCAGGTCATGCCGTCCGGGTTGTGCCACCACGTCGGCTCGTCCTCGGACTCCATGTCGCCGACGACGCTCCCGACGGGCAG
>DAMBCY010000555.1:0-2118 GCA_032056255.1 Cellulomonas sp.
GCAGCCCCGGCGACGTCCGCGCCCGCTGCCGAGCCCGTTCCCCCGCGGCACCCGGTCCTCACCCCGGCGGTCGCAGCCGCCCGGCCACCACCTCCGTCACGGCGCCGTGCCACGTCCGCCGCAGCCACCGGTCGTGCGACGCCACCACCACCGCGCCGGGTGCGGTGCGCAGCGCCTCGGCGAGCTCGTCCGCGAGCGCGAGCGAGACGTGGTTGGTCGGCTCGTCGAGCAGCAGCACGTCGGGCGCCTGCGCGACGAGCAGCGCGAGCACGACCCGGCGCCGCTGCCCGACGGAGAGCTCGCGCAGCGGCCGGTCCACGTCCCGCGGCGCCACGAGGCCGAGCTCCACGAGCGGTACGACCCCCGCACCCCCGCCGGTCACCAGGTCGTGGACGACCCGCGGGGTGCGCGCGTCGTCCGCGAGGCCCACGTCCTGCTCCAGCAGCGCCACCCGGGCGCCGCGGGCGCGCTGCACCGTGCCGTGCGCGGGCGCGAGGTCCCCGGCGAGCAGGTGCAGCAGGGTCGACTTGCCGGACCCGTTCGGGCCCGTCACCAGCAGCGCGGTGTCGTGGTGCACGTCGAGGGCGTCGACCGCCAGCCGGCCGGGGACCACCGCGTGCCGCACGGCGACGAGCGTCCCGTCGGAGGGGGTGGTGGTGAGCACGCCGCGGAACCGCAGCTCCCGCGGCGGATGTGGCGTCGGGGCCGCCTCGAGCTCGTCGAGCCGGCGCCGCGCGTCGCGGACCCGGCGGGACACCTGCTGCTCCACCCGGTCGCCGGCGCGGCCGTAGGCCATCCTGTTCCGGTCGGCCATCGCCCGGCCGGGGGCGAGCGTCCGGGCCGACCCGCCCCCGCCGAGGGCGTCGCGCAGCCCCGCGACCTCCGCGCGCTCGGCCTCCCAGCGTTCCTGCCACCGCCGGCGCGCGACCCGCTGCGCCTCGCGGTGGTCGGCGTACCGGCCGCCGACGACGCGCGGCCCGCCGGGCGACGGGTCGAGGTCGAGGACCTCGGTACCGACCTCGTCCAGGAACACCCGGTCGTGGCTGGCGAGGACGACGGCGCCGGGCAGCCCGACCAGCGCCGCCGCGAGGAACTCCGCGGCCGCGTCGTCGAGGTGGTTGGTCGGCTCGTCGAGCAGCACGGCGCCGGGGCGCCGGACCAGGACGGCCGCGAGCGCGAGGCGGCTGCGCTGCCCGCCGGACAGCGTCCCGCTGGGGCGACCGGGGTCGAGGTCCGCCAGGCCGAGACCCGCGAGCACGCGCTGGGCCCGGGCGTCGGCGTCCCAGACCTCGGCGGCCTGCGCGCGGGCGAGCGCGAGGTCGTACCGGTCGGCGGCAGCCGGGTCCTCGCCGGTCACCTCGCCCAGCGCTGCGGCGGACCGCTCGAGCTCGTCCGCGACCGCCCGCACGACGGTGAGGGCGGCGTCGACGACCTCGCGGAGAGTCGCGTCGGGACCGAAGGGCGGCTCCTGGTGCAGGTACGCGAGGTCGCCGGGCCGCTGGACGCTGCCGGCGTCGGGCCGGTCGACCCCGGCCAGCAGCCGGAGCAGCGTGGACTTGCCGGCGCCGTTCTCGCCGACGACGGCGAGCCGGTGCCCGGGGGCGACGGCGAGGCTCACGTCGGTGAGCACGCGGCGGTCGCCGAACAGGCGGGAGACGCCGACGGCCCGCAGCACCGGGCGGGCACGCCCGGCCGGGGCGGAGGGCGGGGAGGTACGCGCGGGATCGGGTACCGGCATGCGGATCACCACCAGCTGCCACGGCACGGACGCGCGGGGCAGGAGTCGAGGTCGAGGGGACTCGGGGCCGGTCAGATCCACATGGTGACGACCGTACGTCCGCTCGCCGGACGCATCGAGGACATTTCCCGCGCCCCTCCTCGCCCTCGCGGCCGGGGTGCCCGCGCGAAACGCGATCGCGTCCGACGTCGCCCGCGGGTGACAATGGTGCGCCGTGACTGCCGCCGATCCCCCTCCCCCCGCGCCCGCCTCCCCCGCGGACGGCGCCGGGACGGCCGACGGCACCGCCGCGCGGGCCCCGGGCGCACCGGAGACGCGCCGCCCGCGTCGGCGTCGAGGCAGGCGGGGGCGACGCCCCACTGCCCCGGAGGCCTCTGCGG
>DAMBCY010000556.1:0-2110 GCA_032056255.1 Cellulomonas sp.
CGCGCTGATCGGCCTCAACGAGGTCACCCGCCGCCGGCGCGCCGCCGGGCTGGCGTTCTTCGTCGCCCTGCCGCTCGTGCTCACCGTCTTCGTCTGGCCGAGCACCGCCGGCGCGGGGTCGAGCACGGGCACCTGGTTCCACTGGGTGAAGGTGTACTCGGCGCTCGCGGGCTGCCTCGGCTTCATGGCGCTGCGGTACCACCCGAAGCTCGCGGCCAAGCGCTGGGCGCTGGCCTTCCCGGCCGCGATCCTCGCGCTGAACATCGCGGAGGCCGTGCTGCGCGACTTCCAGGTCGCGGGCATGTCCGAGGGCGTGGTCGACGGCGTCTACATGGTCCCCGGGCCGTGGAACGTCATGAACGGCGTGGCCGGCATCCTCAACCTGGTGACGATCTGCGGGTGGGCGGGCATCACCATCAGCCGGTCGCGGTCCCGCGACATGATCTGGCCGGACATGCTGTGGTTCTGGATCATCCCGTACGACCTGTGGAACTTCGCCTACGTCTACAACTGCGTCGGCGACCACGCGTTCTACGCCGGCGCCGCGCTGCTGATCTCCTGCACCATCCCGGCGTTCGCGCTCAAGCGGGGCGCCTGGCTGCAGCACCGCGCCCACACGCTCGCGCTCTGGATGATGTTCACCATGGCGGTCCCGACGTTCGTGTCCTCCTCGGTGTTCTCCGTCGAGTCCTCGCACGACCCGGTCGCGCTGTTCGTGGTCAGCGCGATCTCGCTGGCGTCGAACGTCGCGCTCGCCGTCTACCAGGTGCACCGCGTCGTGACGACGCGCCGCAACCCGCTGAACGGCACCGAGCTCTACCCGGAGCTGGCGGTCTACCAGAAGGTCGTCGCGGAGGAGCAGGCTGCGGCGCAGCAGCAGGAGCGCGCGGCCGTCCCGGCCTGACACCGGCCCGACCCACCACGCGCCGGTCCCGCCGGCGCCGGGGCCGCCACCCGCGCGGCTCACGAGGAACGGCCCCGCCCGGACGAACCCCCGGGCGGGGCCGTCCCGGGGTGCTGCGTACCCTGACGCGATGGACCTGAGGTTCTCCGGCGAGGTGGTGCACTGGCGCGGGCCGGCGCCGTTCCACTTCGTCCCCGTCGCCCCCGCCGAGGCGGACGCGCTGCGGGCCGTCTCCGGGCTGGCGTCGTACGGCTGGGGCGTCATCCCCGTCACCGTCACGCTGGGCGCGACGACGTGGACGACCTCGCTGTCCCCCCGGGACGGCGGGTACCTCGTGCCGGTCAAGGACGCGGTGCGCCGGGCCGAGGGCGTCGACCTGGGGGACACGGTCGCGCTGCGGGTGGTCGTCGCGGTGTGACCCGCCGTCCCCGGGTGCCGGGGCGTGGGCGCGGGCGTCGCTGGCATGATCGGCGGATGCCGGAGAGCCCCGTCCCACCCCGTCCTGCCCGCACCGTCGCGCTGCTCGTCGGGGCCCTCGGGCTCGTGCTCGCCGGGGTGGGGACGTGGCTGCTCCTGCAGCCGGTCCGGCCCGGGTGGTTCGCGTACGCACCGCTGAGCGAGGGCGTCGCCTTCGGGGGGATGCGGCCGAGCCCGGTGGGCGTCGCGCTCCTCGCCGTGGGTGCGGCGGCGGCCGGGGGAGCGGGCGGCTACCTGCTGGGCCGGCGACGCTGAGGCCCGACGGGCCGCACCTCGGACGCCGTCGTCACCAGCACAGGCAGAACGGGTGGCCCGACGGGTCGGCGTAGACCTGGAAGCCCTCGTCGGCGTCGGGGTGCTCGGCGGCCCGGAGCAGGGTCGCGCCCAGCGCCATGACCTGCGCGTGCGCCTCCGCCAGGTCCTCGACGTAGAGGTCCAGGTGGAGCTGCTGCGGCTCGCCGTCCGGCCAGTCCGGGCGCACGTGGTCGGGCGCGAGCTGGAAGCCCAGGCGCGGCTCGCCGTCGACGGACACCATGTGCCAGTCGTCGTCGGGCTCGACGGTGCCACCGAGGACGCCCGCCCAGAACGTGCTCTCGGCGGTGAGGTCGGCGGTGTCGAAGACGGTGATCTGCTGGCGGATCCGCATGGGTCGATGCTGGCACCGGTCGTCGGGACGGGCCAGGGGAACCGGCGGGGGACGAGGTCCGGCCGGGTCGGGTCGGGGCTCGG
>DAMBCY010000557.1:0-2092 GCA_032056255.1 Cellulomonas sp.
CTCGGCATCTACAACTTCACCGAGGGCATGACCAACGTCGAGTCGGCCGCCGCCGCCGGCGACCGCTACTCGGTCCGCCAGGTGCTCACCGCCGACGGGCTCGGGGCCGTCGTCGGATCCTTCCTCGGGTCCCCGTTCCCGCCCGCCGTGTACATCGGGCACCCCGGCTGGAAGCAGGTGGGCGGCCGGATCGGCTACTCGCTGGCCACCGGCGTGGTCGTCGCGGTGGTCTGCTTCACCGGCCTGATCGGCACGTTCCTCGCCATCTTCCCGATGCAGGCGCTCGTGCCGGTGCTGCTGTACATCGGCCTGGTGATCGGCGCGCAGGGCTTCGACGTGAGCGCCAAGCGGTACGCCCCGGCCATCGTGATCGCGATGATCCCGTCGATCGCGGAGTGGGCCACCGGGCAGATCGACAACGCGCTGGCCGCCGCCGGGACCACCGTCTCGGAGGTCGGCGTCGCGAACCTCGTCGACAACGGGGTGATCTACGACGGCCTCAAGCTGCTCGGCCAGGGCGCGGTGCTGGTCGGGGTGGTGCTCGGTGCGATCACCTGCCTGATCGTCGACCGCCGGCTGTACGCGGCGGCCGTCGCGGCCGGGCTCGGCGCGGTGCTGTCGTTCGTGGGCCTGATCAACGCCGACGAGATCGGGGTCAACGCGTCGCCGGGCGTCACGCTCGGCTACCTGTTCCTCGCGCTGATCCTCGCCGGCTTCGGGTGGCGGGCGCGCGGGGAGGTGCGCACCGACCTCGACGACGACCTGCTGTTCGTCAACGGCACCCTGATGCGCGGGCTGGAGCTGCACGGCAACCTCGCCGGTGCGGAGCTGGTCGAGGAGATCGCCACCGCGCCGCGGTACCGCGTGCACACCATCGCCGACGTGCACCCCGGGATGTACGAGGTGGCCGAGGGGGAGCAGGGCGCCGCGATCGCCGGCGAGCTGTACCAGGTGCCCACCGAGGTGCTGCTGCGGGTGGTCGAGGGCGAGCCCCCGGGTCTGTACCGCGGACCGGTGACGCTCGCCGACGGGCGGGTGGTGCCGGGGATCCTGTTCGAGCGCGGGCGCGCGGAGCAGCACCCCGAGATCACCCGGCACGGCGGCTGGCGCGAGTACCTCGCCGCGCGCGAGACCGCGACGAGCTGACCGGTCCGCCGGTGCGCGGCGGGGGCGGCACCCGGACGGGTGCCGCCCCCGCCGTCGACCGCGGTCAGGCCGGGACGCGGTGCCGGCCCACCGGGAGCATCAGCGGGCGTCCGGACACCGGGTCGGTGATGACCCGGCTCTCCAGGCCGAACACGTCCCGCACCGTGCCGGCGGTGAGCACGTCCGACGGGTCGCCGGCGGCGCGGACGGTGCCCCGGGCCATCGCCACCAGGTGGTCGGCGTACCGGGCGGCGAGGTTCAGGTCGTGCAGCACCATGACGATCGTCGTGCCGCGGTCCCGGTTGAGGTCCACCAGCAGGTCGAGCACGTCGATCTGGTGGCTGACGTCCAGGAACGTCGTCGGCTCGTCCAGCAGGAGCAGGTCGGTCTGCTGCGCGAGGACCATCGCGATCCACACCCGCTGCCGCTGCCCGCCGGAGAGCTCGTCGACGGCCCGGTCGGCGAGGTCGACCGTGCTGGTCGCCTCGAGCGCGGCGGCCACCGCCCGGTCGTCCTCGCGGCTCCACCGCGAGAGGAGGCGCTGGTGCGGGTGGCGCCCGCGCCCGACCAGGTCGGCCACCGTGATGCCCTCGGGTGCGAGCGGGGACTGCGGCAGCAGCCCGAGCGTGCGGGCCAGCTCCTTGGCCGGCATCTGGTGCACGGCGCGCCCGTCCAGCAGCACCTGGCCGGCGCGCGGCGCGAGCAGCCGGGACATCGAGCGCAGCAGCGTCGACTTGCCGCAGGCGTTCGCGCCCACGATCGCCGTGATGCGGCCCGGCGGGACGGCGAGGTCGAGCCCCTCGATGACCGTGCGGTCCCGGTAGCCGAGCGAGAGGCCGGCGGCGGCGAGGGTGCGGGACGCGGTCACAGGGAGCCTCCGGTGCGGTTCGTCCGCGGCGAGAACGCGGCCGCGGGCCAGTCCGCGGTCCGGCCGCCGGCGTCGTGC
>DAMBCY010000558.1:0-2084 GCA_032056255.1 Cellulomonas sp.
CGACCCAGCAGATCCGCATACAACGCCCGCACCACCGCCTGCGCCGTCGCACGGGTGTAGCCGGACACGCTGAACCAGTCGCTCTTCAGCCCGAGCCGGCTGCGCACCTGCGCACCGGTGAAGGTGACGACCTGCCCGTTCGACTGCGTGACGGCCACCGTCGTGGCGCGCCCGCCGTCGGCGCCGAGCCCGTTGCGCGCGGTCACCGCCACGGACGCGATCGCCCCGGTCCCGAGCCCGGTGGCGACGTCGGAGGCCGACAGCGTCACCGTCCACGCGTGGTTGGGGTTGCCCGCGTAGTCGTCCCCGAGGTCCTCGACGGCCGGGAAGGTGCCCCCCGCGGTCCAGCCACCGGTCGACGAGCTGAACTCCGTCATCGCGATCGCACCCCCCGCCGACCGCATCACCCCACCCGCCGTGCCGGTGATCGCCTGGTCGGACAGCGCCTGCTCGAGGCTGGTCACCGCCCCGGTGCCGGAGATCTGCGCGGCGCCGGAGTAGACCTGGCACGCGGTCGAGTCGCAGCCCACCGCCCCGGACGCCCGCGGCGACCGGGGGGCGAGCACGTACGAGCGCGCCGCGACGCTCTGCGCCATGAGCGCCTGCATCCCGCGACCGGAGCCGAGCGACGCCCACGACGCCGGCATCTCGTGCGGCACGACGCCGCGGAGGTACGACTCCACCGGGACCAGGTTGACCGTGTACTGCACGCCGCCGTTGACGACCGCCTGCAGCGTCCCGCGGTAGGCGACGTCGGTTCCGTCGCCGCACAGGCGCACGAGGTTGGCGCGATCGGCGTCGGAGCCCCGCGCGCCGATCGTGACCCCCGAGGGGTAGACCCTGTCCTTGGTCCAGGTCGTGGAGGCCGCGCAGCTCGTCGGGGCGGTGTACGACTGCAGCTGCCCGTTCGCGAGCCGCTCCAGCTTGAGGAACCGTGCGGAGGTCGCGGCGCCGTTGATCGTCAGCGACGTGCCCGCGACCCGCGTCACCTGGCCCGTCTGCCGGGTGATCTCGATCGACACGGTCGGGTTGCCCGCGTCCCGTGCGAGCGTCGTCCCGCCGTAGTAGTGCCCGAGGATCTGCGACGCGGACCACCCGTGGTCGACCGCGTACCCCAGCGCCCCGTACTGGCCCATACCGCGCCCGTGGCCCCAGCCGTGCCCCGTGAACGTGAGCGTGCCGGAGTCGGACGCGGCCTCCGCGGGCGCGGCGGCGGGCACGGCCACGAGCGCCGCCGCCAGGAGGGCGAGCGTGGTGAGGCGCGCGACGGCGCGCGCGGTTCTGACGGGCATGGTGCTCCGTTCGGGGGCGGGCCCGCGATCGCGGGCGTCGTCCCGCCAGTATCGCTGCCTCGCACGCGGCGCGGGTGGAGGGCCCGAGGCGCGTCCGGGTGACAGGTACGCTGTCGGGGCCGATCGGGCAGTCCCGACCGGACGCACGGACATGGGAGAACGATGGAAGACCTGCGTGAGGCCCGGGCCGCGGAGCTAGCCGCCCAGCCGCTGAGGACGGCAGGGACCAAGCCCGGTGTGTTCCGCGGTTTCGGGCACTCGATCGCCGACGTCTGGTCGCACCGCGAGCTGCTCGACCGGCTGATCCGGCGCGAGATCAAGGCCCGGTACAAGGACAGCGCGCTCGGCTTCGTCTGGAGCCTGATGAGGCCGCTGGCGATGCTCCTGATCTACTACATCGCCCTCGGCAAGTTCCTGCAGGCGGAGCGCGGCATCCCCGACTTCGCGATCTTCATCTACACCGGCCTCACCGCGTGGGGCCTGTTCTCCGAGGCCGTCTCGTCCGGCACCGGGTCGATCGTGGCCAACTCCGGGCTCATCAAGAAGGTCTACCTGCCGCGCGAGGTGTTCCCCCTCGGCAGCATGGGGTCGGCCCTGTTCAACTTCGGCATCCAGCTCGTGATCCTCTTCGTCGCGACGATCGTCGCCGGAGCGGTCCCGACCGGCCCGCGCTGGTGGTACCTCCCGCTGTCCCTGGCCGTCATCGTGGTGACCGCACTGGGCTGGTCCCTGCTGCTGTCCGCCGTGAACGTCTACCTGCGTGACGTGCAGTACCTCGTCGAGATCGCGCTG
>DAMBCY010000559.1:0-2076 GCA_032056255.1 Cellulomonas sp.
CTGCGCCATCGGGCCCTCGAGGGCGGCCGGCGGCATGTTCTTCATGGTCAGCTGGCGCTGCGTCGTGAAGGTCGTGAGCGACATCGCGACGACCAGGATGATCGTCACCACCCGCACGTGCGTCGCCGCGCCGTCGAACTGGGCCGCGTTCATGAACGTGGCCGACAGCGGGGCGCCGAGGATCGTGGCGCTCTCAGCCTGCGCCGCGAGGTCCTGCGTGAGCGGGCCGAGGTTGGCCCGGGCGTAGGTCCCGTCGGCGAGCAGCGGCAGCGAGTTCAGCACCCGGAACAGCGCGAAGAAGATCGGTGACTGGGCGAGGATCGGCAGGCAGGACGAGAACGGGTTCGTGCCGTGCTTCTTGTACAGCTCCATCGTCTCGCGGCTCATGGCCTCGCGGGACGCCGGGTCCGTCTTGCCCTTGTACTTCGCCTGGATCTTCTTCATGTCCGGCGCGAGCATCTGCATGCCCCGGGACGCCTTGATCTGCTTGAAGAACAGCGGGATCAGGATGATCCGCATCACGATCACGAGGCCGACGATCGACAGCGCCCACGCGGCACCGCCGGCGGGGTCGAGACCCAGCCACTCGAGCGCCGTGTGGAACTGGACCATGATCCAGGCGACCACGACCATGATCGGGTACAGCAGGCCGTCGAACCAGCTCATCGGGGAACTCTCCAGGGGATCAGTGCGCGGAGGCGACCGCGCCGTGCGGGTGTCGACGGTGCGACCCCGCCGGTGGAACGTCGTCGACGCCGCCCGGGTTCCACGGGTTGCAGCGCAGGATGCGCCAGACCGCCAGCCGCGTGCCCTTGAGCACGCCGTGCCGCTCGAGAGCGGTGACGGCGTACGAGGAGCACGACGGGTAGAACCGGCAGGTCGGCGGGGTCAGCGGGGACAGGAACCTCTGGTAGCCGCGGACGAGCAGGACGAGCCCGCGCCGCGGCAGCCGCACCAGCGCGCGCGACCCCGAGCGGAGCGCCGCGGCGACGCCGCTCACCGGGCCGCTCCCGCGGTCGCCCGCTCCGCCCGACGGCGACCCGCCGTCCGCAGTGCGCCGTCGAGGTCCCGGCCGAGCGTGGCGGAGTCCGCCGTCGCCGCGGGGGCCAGCGCGCGGACCACCAGGTCGGCGTCGGCCGGCAGGTCCGTGAGCCGCTCCGCGGCCAACGCCCGCAGCCGCCGCTTGACCCGGTTGCGGATCACGGCGTTGCCGACGCCCTTGGACACGACGAAACCGACCGCCGGACCGGGTCCGGGGTCGGTTCGCGTCACGAGGTGCACCACGAGCGTGTTCCGCCCGGCTCGAGCACCCGATCGCACGGCCCGCTCGAAATCGGCGGACCGGCGCATCCGGTGAGCGGCGGGCAGCACCGCGACGGGTGGTGTCAGGCCGACAGCTCGGCGCGACCCTTGCGCCGGCGGGCGGCGAGGATCGCGCGGCCGGCACGCGTCCGCATACGCAGACGGAAGCCGTGGGTCTTGGCGCGACGCCGGTTGTTCGGCTGGAAGGTGCGCTTGCTCACGATGGTCTCCAAGTACTTCGGTGCATCGGCCGGTCGTCCGGCCAGGTCGTGGTGCCGTGCTCGACTGCTCCGGTACCCACGTCGTCGACGCGGCCGACGTCGGGGCACGCCAGCAGGAGCCATCAGGAAGGCTGGTCAACGTTACGTCGAGCGCGCCCAGGAATCAAACCCGGGGTGACGGCGCCTGCTCTTCCGGACGACGCCGGCCCGGACCCGGTGGTCGACCCACCGCCGCGCGCTCGTCGTGCACGAGGACGCCGATCCCTCCCCGGTCGGTCCGCGCGCCCACTAGCATCGACGCTCGATGCATCCGGCGGTGATCGGTCCCCATCCGTGGAAGCCCGACCGCCGGTCCTGTGGACAAGTCCGCACCCCAACGGCGCGGATGCGGCCGCGGCCGCCGTGATCGCGGGCTGCCGGAGGTCACGCACAGGTGTGGACAAGTCTGTGGACGCACGACCGCGGCGTGCGACACTCGACCACCGCGACTCACGAACGGCAGCGAGGTAGAGGTGTCAGGACAGGACGATCAGCCGGGCCAGGACTGGGCGGC
>DAMBCY010000560.1:0-2067 GCA_032056255.1 Cellulomonas sp.
GGTTCAGCGCGTGCCAGCCCCCGGGCGGGTCGTCCGCGGCGGCGGCCGGCTCGGGCAGCACCCGGACCCGCGGCAGGGCGGCGGCCGACGCCGCGACCTCGGGGTCGCCGGTCACCACGACCACCCGGGCCACGCGGGCGGCGGCCAGCACGCCCTCGACGGTGTCGAGCGCCATCGCCCGGACCAGGGCGGCGCGGGCGGCCGGCTCCAGCACGTCGGCCAGCCGGGACTTGCCGCGGCGGGCGTCCTTCACGGGCACGACCAGGACCCAGCGACCGAGCAGCACGCGCCGAACCCTACGCGCTGCGCCCGTGGGCACCGGCGGGCCGCGCGTCCGGCGGACGGGGCCGGGCGGGACGGGACCGGGTGGGACGGGACCGGGTCGGACGGGACCGGGCGGGTGGCGTCAGGTGGGTGGGGCCAGCGGACGCCGGGACCGCTGCAGCGCCGCGTCGATCTCCGCCCGCCGCTCCCGCACGAGCGCGTCGAACGCCTGCTCCGGCACCGGCCGGTCGTCGGTGAACCGGATGCCGCCCTTCGTCGCGTCGAACCCGTCGAGGGTCGCGAGGACCGAGGCGGTCACCTCCGAGCTGAACGGGTACACCGTGTACCCCGGCGCGGCGGCGACCACCGCCACGAGCGGGCGCCCCCGGTACCGGTAGGCGGGCAGGCCGTAGGACCGCCCCTCCTCGACCAGCGACAGGAGGTCCGGCACCCGCGCGAGCAGGCGTCCGACCAGGGCACGCTGCGGCTCGTCGAGGCCCGCGACGTAGTCGGTGACGTCTCCCATCTGCCGATCCTCACATCCCGCCCGGCGAACGCGCAGTCACCCGGACGAGGACTGGACGGCGCGTCGGCGCGGCCGATGGGAAGGGTCGACGCGATCCGCACCGGGTGGGTACGCAGCCGAGGGGGTGGCGGGGCATGGGCATGCGGCAGCGCGTCATGTCCGTCCTCACCCTCGCGGGCTGCCTGGCCGGGATGGTCGGCATCCCGCTGGGCTGGGGCGCGCACCCGCCGACGCAGTTCTGCCGGACCACCGAGGAGTGCCCCGACCTGCGCTGGCCGGCGGGGACCACCCGGCCGGTCGAGCCCGCGTCGCTCCCGGTCCCGGACGTCACCCGGGCTGCCCCGCGTCCCTGAACGGCGCACCCGCGGGTCACCCCGCGGCCGCACGCCACCCGGTGGGATCATGGGCCGCATGAGCCTCTGGATGACCGGCGACCCCGACGCGGACCACCTGCTCGACACCGACCCGTTCGCCCTGCTGACCGGCATGCTGCTCGACCAGCAGGTCACGATGGAGTCGGCGTTCGCCGGTCCCGCCAAGATCGCGGCCCGGATGGGCGGCCTCGACGTCCGGCGGATCGCCGACACCGACCCCGAGGAGTTCGCGGCCCTCTGCGCCACCCCGCCGGCGGTGCACCGGTTCCCCGGCTCGATGGCCGGCCGCATCCAGGCGGTCGCCCGGGCGGTCGTCGACGACTACGACGGCGACGTCGCGCGCCTGTGGACCGACGGCGAGCCGGACGGGGCGACCGTCCTGGAGCGGCTCCGGGCGCTGCCCGGTTTCGGCGACCAGAAGGCCCGGATCTTCCTGGCCCTGCTCGGCAAGCAGCGCGGCGTCCAGCCGGCCGGATGGCGCGAGGCCGCCGGCGCGTACGGCGACGACGTGCCGCGTTCGATCGCCGACGTGCGGGACCCGGAGTCGCTGCGGCGCGTCCGCGAGACCAAGCAGGCCGCGAAGGCCGCCGCCCGGGCCGCGAAGGCCTGATCGCGCGGCGTCAGGCCGTCAGCCCGTCCGGGATCGGGAGCCCGACCAGGCGGAGCAGCCGCACGACGGTCTCCTCCACGAACGTGTCGTCCGGCTCCTCGCCCTCGACGGCCATCAGCCGGCGGACCTCGCTCGGCCGCACGTCGTCGGCCCCGAGCGCCTCCGCCCAGGCCACGAAGCCCGCGGTCTCGGCCTCGATGTCGACGGGCTCGCTCTCCGACGGGTCGTCGTAGAGGTCGCGCGGCTGGAACCCCAGGTAGACCCGTCCGGCGCCCTTCGGCGCGGGCAGGTAG
>DAMBCY010000561.1:0-2058 GCA_032056255.1 Cellulomonas sp.
TTGCCTGAGTAGGAGCTCAGAGGACGACGACGAAGGTTCGGTGGACGCGATATGGCCGATGGCGACCGGCTCGGTGTGGTCGGCACGATCGAACGGTGGCTGGCGCAGGGGCGGGACGTGGTGCTGCGGGGCGAGCGGGGTGCGGGCAAGACCACCGCGCTGCAGATGCTGCTGAGCGACCTGTCCGGGCGGCGGCTCCCCGGTGTGCTGGTGCGCGCCAGCGCCGCCACTCCCTTCTCCGCGCTCCTCGACCACCCCGCGGTGACCGTCCGCGCGCCGGACGAGCACGCCCTGACGGCGTGGCTCGCGGCCGAGCTGGGCGCGCCACGCAGCGTGCTGCTGGTCGACGACGTCGACCGCCTCGACCCCGGCAGCGTGCGCGTCGTGCAGCGGGCCCTGGTGCGCACCGGCAGCCGGCTGGTGGCGTCGACGACCACGAGCCTGCTGCACGGACCGGGCGACGGCGCCCGGCAGCTGCTCGTCGCCCGCGTCCCGGCGGAGGTCCGCATCCCCCAGCTCGGCATGAACGCGCTCAGCACCCTGGTCACCGAGATGCTCGACGCCCCCGGGGACGCCTCGCTGACCGCCACGCTCCTGGCGCAGTCCGGCGGCAACCCCGGGGTGGCCGTCGCGCTGCTGCACGCGGCGCGCACCGCCGGGGTGCTGCGGATGGCCGAGGGGCGGTACGTCGACGACGGCCACCTGGTCGAGGTGCCCGCAGCCGCCGTCGCCGCCCAGTTCCTCAGCGCGATGGACGACACCTGGGTCGACGCGCTCGAGCTGCTCGCCGTGCTCGGGCCGGTGCCCCGGGACGTCGCGCAGCGGATCATCGACCCGGACGTCCTCGAGGCGCTGGCCGAACGCCGGCGGGTGGTCGACGACGACGCCCAGGAGGCGTCGCTCGTGGTCGCGCCCCCGGCCCTGGCACGTGCCCTGCGCGACGGCGTGCCGCCCGCACGGCGCCGGCGGCTGGTCGCGCACGCCCGGGACCTCGCGGGCGAGGCGGTCGGCGGCCCCGAGCCGGCGCCGACGGACCTGGGCGCGCTGCTCGCCCGCCAGGGCGCGGGGGACGTGGAGTTCCTGCGCTGGAGCACCCAGGTGGCCGCCGTGGTGCACGAGCGCGCCGCCGCGGCGGAGGCCGAGGCCCACGCGGCGTGGCTCGCGCACGCCACCGTGCGTCACGCGAACGCCTACCTGGCCCGGCTGATGCGCCGCCCGGCCGCGGACCAGATCGCGACCGTGTTCCGCGAGACCACCCGCTCGCCCCAGGACACGGACGACGACGTCGTCACCTTCCGCTACTACCGGACCCGCTGGGAGGGGTGGCTCGGCAGCAGCGACCACGACGACACGCCCGCCGGCGGACCCGGCGACGACGACCAGCGCGCGCTGCCCTCCCTCGACGACTTCAAGCAGCGGCTCGTCGTCGCCATCCGGGACGGCCGACCCGCCCAGGACGTGGCGGACGAGCGGTCTCCCCCGACGAGCCCCTCCTTCCGCGGCGTCCCGGACGTGCTGCGCGCCGCCGCCCTGCTGGAGGCCGGACGCCCGGACCTCGCTCTGGAGGTCTGCGACCGCGCCGCACCGGCGGACGGCTTCTCGGGCGACATCGGAGCCGAGGTCCAGCACTACCTCGCCGCCCTGCGCGGCGACAGCCTCGCCCTCCTCGGGCGGCTGGAGGAGGCCGAGCAGCACGAGCGCACGCGGCTCAGCGCCGCCTACGACGCCTACGACGCGCTGGGCATCCGCGTGCACACCACCGTGCTGGCGGGCGTGCTCTGCTTCTCGGGTGAGCTCGAGTCGGCCTGGCGCGTGCTGAGCACCGCGCTGCGCCTGGGACCCGCGGGCCCCGTCGAGACCACCTACTACCGGCGCGGCCTGTCCATCGGCGCGGTGCTCCAGGTCGCCGCCGGCAACGTCGACATGGGCCGGGTCCTGCTCCGGGAGCTCGAGAAGACCCCCAAGATCTACCGGCCCATGATCCGTTCCCTGCGCGTCGTCGGGGCATCCGCGGCCGCGCTGGCCACGGGCGACCACGTCGGCGCCACCGAGATCTCC
>DAMBCY010000562.1:0-2048 GCA_032056255.1 Cellulomonas sp.
GGGGTCCGGCGCGGGTCCCGCCGGTCCCGCCGCCGGCACGGCCGTGCCGCGCACCGTCGCGCTGGTGGGCTGCGGCGCCACCAACCGCGCGGTGCTCGACGCCGTCCTCGCCGTCGCGCCCGGCGCGGACGTCCGGGTCCTCGTGCGCTCGGCGTCCTCCGCGGCGGCCCTGCGGGAGCAGCTGGCCCCGCTGGTCGCCGGCCGGCTCGACGTCGGGACCGACCCCGTCGTGCTGTCGGGCGCCGACTGGGCCTTCTCCGCCACCGGGGCGACGGAGCCCGTCGCCCCGCTCGGCCTGCTCGCGCCCGACGGCGTGGCCGTCGCCCTGGACGGCGCGCGCACCTGGCGGCTGCCGGCGGGCGCGCCCGTGCTGGACGACCACGTGCGCCCCGGCGGCGAGGCGCCGTCGGTGCCGCTGCTGCTCGCCGGTCGCCTCGAGCGTCCGGCGGGCCGGGTGCTGCTCGACGTCGCCGGGTCCGCGGTGTGCGACGTGGCGCTCGCGGCCTGCCTGATCGGGGGGACCGCGTGACCCCCACGACCCGCCTGGTGCTGGCGCTCGGCGCGGCGAGCGCGTACTCCGCCTTCCCCGCCGCGTTCTACCACCACGTCCAGGAGGCCACCGGCTCGGCGTGGAGCACGCCGGTGCTGTTCGCCTCACACGGCCTGGCGCAGGTCGCGGCGATGACCGTCGTCGGCCGGGTCGCCGCCGGCGCCCGGCCCTCCGCGCCCGGGCGGCTCGTCGCGGTATTGCTCCTGGTGGACGCCGCGGGCGCGCTGCTGCTCGTGGCCGCCCCCGCGCCGGGCGGGTTCGCCCTCCTGCTGGCCGGCCGGGTCGTCACCGGTGCCGCCCTCGGGGCGCTCGCCCCGGTGGCGACGGCGGGGATCGTCGCGCACCCGCGCGGGGCGGCCCTCGCGACGGTCGCGATCCTCGGTGCCGTCGGGGCGGGGTCGCTGGCCGCCGGTGCGCTCGCCGCGGCCGGCTGGTCGCGGGCCGGGGTGCTCGCGGTCGGCCTCGTGCTGCTGCCGGGCGCCGCGTGGCTGGTGCGCGGCGTCGCGGCGGCGGCCCCGGCGGTCGGGACCGCGTCCCCGCACGCCGTGCCCACCGTGCCGACCGTGTCCACCGTGCCGACCGTGTCCACACCCCGCCGCGAGCGTCCCCTCCCGGACGCCGCCGCACGACCCGCCCCCGTCCTCGCCTGCGCCGTCCTGGCGTTCGCCGCGAACGGCGTGCTCGGCCTGTTCTGCTCGACGCTCCCCGGGGTGGTCGCGGGCCTCGCGCACGGTGCCTCCGCGGTCGCCGGCGCCACGACCGGCCTGGTCATGCTCAGCGCCGGCGGCGCGCGCCTGCTGCTCGGCGGCACACCGACCCGCCGGGTGCTGGTGGTCGCGGCGCTCGCGGCCGCCGGGGGAGCGGCGGGGCTGACCGCCGGCCTCGCGGCGGGCGTCCTCGGCCTGGTCCTGACCTGTTCCGCCCTGCTCGGTGCCGCCGCGGGGACGGCCTTCGACAGCGCCCTGCGCGTCGCCGCCCCGTCCGGCGTCCACGGCCTGGCCCGCGTGCAGCGCGGCGGCCAGCTCGGCCTGGTCGTCCCGGTCCTGCTCTACCCGGTGCTGATCGGCCCGGTGGTGACCTCGTGATCCGCGTCGGCACCCGCGTCCCGGACCGCCAGCCCGTGCTCCTGGTCCCGCCCCGGCCGCCGACGCGCGCCGCCGCGTCCCCGACCCCCTGACCCGAACTGCGAGGAGCAGCAGCAATGCGCGTGAGCTTCGACATCGGCGGCACCTTCACGGACCTGGTGCTGCTGGACGAGACGTCCGGCCGTGCCTGGCTCGGCAAGTGCCTGACCACCTACGACGACTTCAGCCGCGCCATCGAGCAGGGCATCCGCCAGGTGCTCGACGCGGCGGACGCCGGCCCGGACGCGATCGGCGACTCCGTCGTCGGCGCGACCACCCTGGTCACCAACGCGCTGATCGAGCGCCGCGGGGCCGACACCGCCCTCATCACCACCCGCGGCTTCGGGGACACCCTGGAGATCGGGCGGGAGTGG
>DAMBCY010000563.1:0-2001 GCA_032056255.1 Cellulomonas sp.
GCACCTGGCTACCGTCGCCGGGTGACCGCGATCGACTGGTTCCGCCGCGACCTGCGGCTCGGCGACAACCCCGCGCTGCACGCCGCCGCCGACGCCGACGGCGAGGTGGTCGCGCTCTACGTGCTCGACCCGCGGCTGTGGGCGTCCGCGGGCGCGCCGCGGCGCGCGTACCTGGCCCGGAGCCTGGCGGCGCTCGACGAGCGGACGGGGGGCCGGCTGGCGACCCGCGGGACGTCGTGCCGGCCGTGGCCCGGGAGGTCGAGGCGTCCTCGGTGCACGTGGCGGCGTCCTGCGAGCCGTTCGGGCGCCGGCGGGACGACGCGGTCGAGGCGGCGCTGGCCGACGGCGACGTCCCGCTGGTCCGCACGGGATCGGCGTACGCGGTCACCCCGGGCCGGGTCCGGAACCGGTCCGGCGACCCGTACCAGGTGTTCACCCCGTTCCGGCGGGCGTGGCAGGAGCACGGCTGGCACTCCCCTGCCCCAGACGCCACGGCGACCGCCCACCGGGTCTCCTTCGTCGACGCGGGCCGGTCCGACGCGGTGCCCGACGCAGCCGTGCCCGACGGGCTCGACCTGCCCGAGGCGGGCGAGCGAGCGGCGCTGGCGCGCTGGCGCGCGATGCTGGACGGCCCGTTGCACGACTACGCGGACGAGCGCGACCGGCCCGACCTGGACTCGACCTCGCGGCTGTCCGTCCCGCTGAAGTGGGGGGAGCTGCACCCCCGGACGGTGCTCGCCGACCTCGCGCCCCGGCGCGGGGAGGGCGCGGCGACGTTCCGCAGCCAGATCGCGTGGCGCGAGTTCCACGCCGACGTCCTGCTGCACCACCCGTCGGCCGCGCACCGGTCGCTGACGCCGGTCGTGCCCGAGGCGTCCTGGGTCCGCGGCGCCCGCGAGCAGGAGCTGCTCGACACCTGGGCGGAGGGACGGACCGGGTACCCGGTGGTGGACGCCGGCATGCGGCAGCTGCGGGGCGAGGGCTGGATGCACAACCGGGTGCGGATGGTCGTCGCGTCGTTCCTGGTCAAGGACCTGCACGTGCGGTGGCAGCGCGGCGCCGACCACTTCCTCGCCTGGCTGGTGGACGGCGACGTGCCGCAGAACCAGCTCAACTGGCAGTGGGTGGCCGGGACCGGCCGGGACGCGGCGCCGTACTTCCGGGTGTTCAACCCGGTCACGCAGGGCCAGAAGTTCGATCCCGACGGGCGGTACGTGCGGCGCTGGGTGCCCGAGCTGCGCGACATCCCGGGGCGGGCGGTGCACGAGCCGTGGAAGCTCCCGCGGTCGGCGGCACCGGACTACCCCGAGCGGGTCGTGGACCACGCCGAGGAGCGCGCCGTGGCCCTCGGGGCGTACCGGTCCCTGCGCTGACCCGCGTCGCCGGCCCCGGGCCGCACCGGAACCGGGACCTGGGTCCCGGTCGAGGGCGCCGGAGGCCGTCCCGGGCCGGTGGGCGACGACCCCCTGGAGGGGCCCGGGACCTTGGACCTGTGCACGACCCCCTCCGGCCGCGGGACATTGAGAACGTCGTCACAATGACGTGAACCCGACCGGAGGCCTCCCATGACCACGACCGCGCCATCCCGCCCCACCTCCACCGGCGCCCTGCCCGCCCAGGAGGACGTCGTCACCTCGCTCAGCGCGCGGCGCTGGCTCGCGGTGACCCGGCTCGCCACGGGCTTCATCTTCCTGTGGGCGTTCGTCGACAAGACGTTCGGCCTCGGCTACTCGACGCCGACCGAGCGCGCCTGGATCAACGGCGGCACGCCGAGCCAGGGCTTCCTCAACAGCGAGGGCGTCATCGGCCCGTTCAAGGGCTTCTTCAACGGCATCGCCAGCCCGGCCACCGACGTGCTGTTCATGCTCGGCATGCTGGGCGTCGGCCTCGCCGTCATGCTCGGCATCGGCCTGCGCGTCTCCGCCTGGGCCGGCTCGATCATCATGGTGATGATGTGGGCCGCCGAGTGGCCGCTGCAGTCCGGCTCGACCAACCCGCTCG
>DAMBCY010000564.1:0-1998 GCA_032056255.1 Cellulomonas sp.
CCTCGCGCACGGCCTCAACCCAGCCGACGCCGGCCGTGGGGCTGCCGGTCGCGACCCGCTTGCGTGCCTCCGCCGCCCCGCCGGCCGCGCGGATGGCGGCGTGCACCGCGCGGTACGCGGGCGCGCTGAACCCGTCGGGCGCGAGGTCGTCGAACTCCGGCGGGACCATGTCGGGCAGCTGGAGCACGGCCTCGAGCGTGCGGCGCTCGGTCGCCGCGACCGGGTCGCGCGGGTCGGGCAGCCTCAGCAGAGGCTCGGCCGCGCCGCCGGCGTGCTCGCGGGAACCGTCGCGCCCGTCCGCGGGACGGCCACCGCCGACGTGCCCCCCGGCCCCCGGCCTCGCGTCGGGCCGCCTGCCGTCGGACCGCCCACCGCTCCGGCCCGCGCGCTGCGCGGCCTGCACCGCCCGCTGCACTGTCGCCAGGTCCATGCCCAGCCATCCGGCGAGCTCGCGGGCGTAGCCGTCGCGCAGGTCGGGCCGGGCGATGCCGGCCACGGTGGGGGCCGTCTCCCGGAGGGCCCCGGAGCGGCCCTCGACGGTCCCCAGGTCGTAGTCGGCGATCTGGCGGCGCAGCACGAACCGGAACAGCGGCGGCGGCGAGGCGACCAGGGCGCGCACCGCGTCAGGACCCCTGTTCTGCCGCAGGTCGCACGGGTCCATGCCCCCCTCGGCGACCGCCACGTACGCGGGTACGCCGAGCACGTCCTGCTGGTCGTGCGCCTTCATCGCGGCCTTCTGCCCGGCCTCGTCGCCGTCGAAGGTGAACACGACTGCGCCCTTCTCCCCCACGTCGCCCATGAGACGCCGGACGATGCGGGCGTGGTCGGAGCCGAACGCGGTCCCGCAGGTGGCGACGGCCGTGCCCACCCCGGACAGGTGCATCGCCATGACGTCGGTGTAGCCCTCGACGACGACGACCTGCTTGTTCTTCGCGATCTCCCGCTTGGCCAGGTCGATGCCGTAGAGCACCTGGGACTTCTTGTAGAGCGGGGTCTCGGGGGTGTTGAGGTACTTCGGGCCTTGGTCGTCCTCGAAGAGCCGGCGCGCACCGAACCCGACGGTGTCGCCGGTGACCTCGCGGATGGGCCAGACGAGCCGTCCCCGGAACCGGTCGTACAGGCCGCGGTTGCCCTGGCTCATCAGCCCGGACGCGGTGAGCTCGGCCTCGGTGAACGAGCGCCCGCGCAGGTGGCGCAGCAGGGAGTCCCAGCCCTGCGGGGCGTAGCCGACGCCGAACTGCTCGGCGGCGGACCGGTCGAAGCCGCGCTCGGCGAGGAACGCCCGCGCGGCGGCGGCGCCGGGGGTGAGCAGCTGCTCGGCGAAGTACTCGGCGGCGACGCGGTGCGCCTCGAGCAGCCGCTGCCGCTTGCCGGGCTCGTACCCGGGCCGGGGGCCGCCGCCCTCCTCGTACCGCAGCTGCACGCCGACCCGGCCGGCCAGGTACTCGACGGCCTCCGTGAACGGCAGGCCGTCGATCTTCTGCACGAAGTCGATGACGTCGCCGCCCTCGCCGCAGCCGAAGCAGTGGTAGAGGCCGACCTGCGGCCGGACGTGGAACGACGGCGACTTCTCGTCGTGGAACGGGCACAGACCCTTCATGGACCCGACGCCCGCGGCCTTCAGGCTGACGTGCTCGCCGACGACGTCCTCGATGCGGGCACGCTCGCGGACCGCCTCCACGTCCTCCCGCCGGATCCGTCCCGCCACGGGGACGATCCTAGGTCCCGCGGCGGGTGCCTCCGGCGCGGGACCCGGCTGCCGGGCTCCGGCAGGCCGCGGCGCGTGCCCGGTGCCGTCCGCAGGACCCACCGGGCACGCGCGCGGGCCGGGAGGAGGGCCGTCAGCAGCGGAAGCTGGCGACGCGGGCCTCCAGGTCGGAGGACAGCTGCGCGAGCTCGACGACGGACTGCCCGACCTGGCCGAGGACGTCCGACTGGGCGGCGGCGGCCGCGGCGACGCCGGTGATGTTCGTGGCGATCTCCCCCGACCCCGTCGCC
>DAMBCY010000565.1:0-1993 GCA_032056255.1 Cellulomonas sp.
GCGGAGTCGACGGCGAGCAGCTGGCCGTCGACGTACGCGGACCGGGCGGACAGCAGGAACCGCAGCGCCCCCAGCACGCCGGGCGCGGTCACCGGCACGTCGTCCGCGACCACCACGCCGTTGGCGGTCGACCCGGCCCGGAGCTCCTTCGCGAGCGACCGCAGCACGCCGTCGACCCCCTGCCGCGCGGCGGCGAGCGCGGGCGCCTGGTCGTCCGTCGCGGCGCGGGAGACCGTGACGACCCGGCCGTGGGAGGCCAGGGTCCTCAGCACCGGTCCGAGCGCGAGCAGCGGCTCCGCGAGGTCCCGGGGGTGGGCGACCCCGGTCAGCGCGAGCACGACGGCGGCGAACCGGGTGCCCTCCCCGGCGTGCCGCCGCACGTCCAGGTCCCAGCCCTCGTGGTCGGGCGACGTCCCGGACAGCAGCTGCGCGAGGGAGTCGGCGTCGGCCCCCTCGCCGAGGACCAGCACCGGACCGTCGACGAGCGGCGTCCCCGGGTGCTGGTCGGCGGCACGGCGCAGCCGCGCCGGCCGGGGCAGGCCGAGCTGCTGCGCGACCTTCGCGGTCACCCCGCCGTTGACGAGGTCCAGGTAGCGGTCGGTGCCCACGGGGGCCATCACACCGCCTCCAGGACCGCGGCGACGCCGAGCCCGCCGGCGGCGCACACGGACACCAGCGCGCGGACCGGGCGGTCCTCGCCGGCGGCCAGCAGCTCCGCGCGGCGCCGGTGCAGCTGCTTCGCGACGGTCGCGACGATGCGGCCGCCGGTCGCCGCGAACGGGTGGCCGGCCGCCAGCGACGAGCCGTGCACGTTGAGGCGCTCGCGGTCGACGGTGCCGAGCGCGTCGTCCAGGCCGAGCCGGGTGAGGCAGAACTCCTTGTCCTCCCACGCCGCGAGCGTCGACAGGACGGTGGCGGCGAACGCCTCGTGGATCTCGACGTAGTCGAGGTCGGCCAGGGTGAGTCCCTGGCGGGCGAGCAGCCGGGGCACCGCGAACACCGGGGCCATCAGCAGGCCGTCCTCGCCGTGCACGAAGTCGACGGCGGCGGTCTCGGCGTCGAGCACGGCGGCCAGCGGCGTGAGCCCGTGGTCCGCCGCCCAGTCCTCCGAGGCCAGCAGCACCGCGGACGCCCCGTCGGTGAGCGGCGTCGAGTTGCCCGCCGTCATCGTCGCCGGGGTGCCGAGCCGGGTGCCGAACACCGGCCTGAGCCGCGCCAGCTTCTCCAGCGAGGTGTCGGCGCGCAGGTTCTGGTCCGCGACCAGCCCGCGGTACGGGGTGACCAGGTCGTCGAAGAACCCGTCGGCGTAGGCGGCGGCGAGCCGCTGGTGGCTGACCAGCGCGAGCTCGTCCTGCGCCTCGCGGGTGATGCCCCACTGCGCGGTGGTGAGCGCCTGGTGCTCGCCCATCGACAGGCCGGTGCGCGGCTCGTCGGTGCGGGGCGTGGCCGGGGCGAGGTCCCTCGGGCGCAGCGCGCTCGCGGCCCTGAGCCGCTGGGGGACCGTCTTCGCGCGGGACAGCTGCAGCAGCGTGCGGCGCAGCCCCTCGCTGACGGCGATCGGCACGTCCGAGGCCGAGTCGACGCCACCCGCGACGCCGGACTCGACCTGGCCGAGCCGGATCTTGTTCGCGATGGTGACGACGGCCTCCAGCCCGGTGGCGCACGCCTGCTGCAGGTCGTACGCCGGGGTGCGGGCCGACAGCGGGGAGCCGAGGACCGCCTCGCGGGTGAGGTTGAAGTCGCGGCTGTGCTTGAGCACGGCGCCCGCGACGACCTCGCCGAGGACCTCGTCCTGCAGCCCGTGCCGCGCGACCAGCCCGTCGAGCGCGGCGGTGAGCATGTCGAGGTTGCTCACCCGGGAGTAGGCACCGCCCGCCCGGGCGAACGGGATCCGGTTGCCGCCGACGACCACGGCGCGCCGGCCGGTCCTCGAGGGGGGAGCAGGGGTGGGCGTGGCTGCCATGGGGGGTCCTCCCGCATCGTCGTCGTTGTC
>DAMBCY010000566.1:0-1990 GCA_032056255.1 Cellulomonas sp.
CCTCGACCCCGACACCGCGGGGTGGTGCGGGGTGGTGCGGGGGTGGTGCGGGTCAGGGCGTGGCGCGCAGCCACACCGCGGTGTCGGGGTCGAGGACGTCGCCGGTGGCGGCGCCGCTGGTCAGCAGGACGCCCGCGTGCGGGGGCAGCGGGACGGGGCGGTCGGACAGGTTGACGACGCAGAGCACGTCGCCGCGGGCGAACGCGAGCACGCCGGCTGCGGCGGGGGCTCCGGGGGCGGCGGGGGCGGCGGCGTCGAGCCAGCGCAGGTCGCCGTCGCCCAGGCCGGGCTCGGCGCGACGGATCGCGAGCGCCGACCGGTAGAGCGCGAGCATCGAGCCCGGGTCGGCCTGCTGCGCGGCGACGGTGCGCGCCGCCCAGCCGGCGGGCTGCGGCAGCCAGGGCTGGCCCGCACCGGCACCGAACCCGAACGGCGGGCGGTCGCCCGACCACGGCAGCGGCACGCGGCAGCCGTCGCGACCGGGGTCCACCCCGCCGGACCGGGCGTGCATCGGGTCCTGCACCGACTCCGGCGGCAGGTCCTCGACCTCGGGCAGACCGAGCTCGTCGCCCTGGTACAGGTAGAGCGACCCGGGCAGCGCGGCGGACAGCAGCGCGGCCGCGCGGGCCCGCCGGGTGCCGAGCTCCAGGTCCGTGGGGGTGCCGGCGCGCTTGGTCGCGAACTGGAACGACGAGTCCGCGCGGCCGTAGCGGGTCACCGGCCGGGTCACGTCGTGGTTCGACAGCACCCAGGTGGCCGGGGCGCCGACGTCGCGGTGCGCGCGGAGCGTCCGGTCGATCGACGCGCGCAGCGCCGCCGCGTCCCACGGCTGCGTCATGAAGTCGAAGTTGAACGCCGTGTGCATCTCGTCCGGTCGCAGGTACGCCGCGAACCGGGCCGTGTCCTCCAGCCACACCTCCCCGACGAGCACCCGCGTGCCCGCGTAGGAGTCGGCGACCTTGCGCCACGCCCGGTAGACGTCGTGCAGCTCGTCGCGGTCGGTGTGCGGGTGGCCGCCGGGGGCGACGGCGGTCCCGGGTGCCGGGACCTCGGGCAGCGCCGGGTCCTTGACCAGCAGCGCCGCCGAGTCGATCCGGATGCCCGCCACGCCCCGGTCGAACCAGAACCGCAGCACGTCCTCGTGCTCCGCCCAGACGTCGGGGTGCGACCAGTTGAGGTCCGGCTGCTCGGGGCTGAACAGGTGCAGGTACCACTCCCCCGGCGTGCCGTCGGCGTCGGTGGTGCGGGTCCAGGTGGTGCCGCCGAAGTTCGACTCCCAGCGCGTGGGGATCCCGGCGCCGTCCGGACCGGTGCCGGGGTGGAACCAGAACCGCGCGCGCTCCGGGGAACCCGGGCCGGCGGCGAGGGCCGCCCGGAACCAGCGGTGCTGGTCGGAGACGTGGTTCGGGACGACGTCGACGATCGTGCGGATGCCGAGCTCGAGCGCCTCCGCGACCAGCGCCTCCGCCTCGGTGAGCGTCCCGAAGGCGGGGTCGATCGCCCGGTAGTCCGCGACGTCGTACCCGCCGTCCGCGAGCGGCGAGGCGTACCAGGGCGTGAACCAGATCGCGTCGACCCCCAGGTCCCGCAGGTACGGCAGCCGGCTGCGGACGCCGGCCAGGTCGCCGGTGCCGTCGCCGTCCCCGTCGGCGAACGAGCGGGGGTAGACCTCGTAGATCACCGCGTCGCGCCACCAGGTGGGGTCGTCGGTCGGGGGGTGCACCACGTCGTGCCCTCGTTCTCGCGTCGCGTCGGTCCAGCCGCGAGGTCATCGGTGACCGCGCAGCAGCGACACTAAATCTATTGACAGTATCTACGCAAGAACCCGACAGCACCGTTATCGAAACGCGACCACGTGATCGCGGGGCATACGAGCCCGCCCAGCCCACCGCCGCCCGGCTCTGGCGCCCCATCCGCCGAGGTCGTCACAAGGCGGCGAGGTCGTCACTCATGTGTGGGCAGGTTCATAGGGTCGTCGCAACGTCTGGGG
>DAMBCY010000567.1:0-1986 GCA_032056255.1 Cellulomonas sp.
GACGGCCGTCGGCGGGTCGACCGGGGAGAGGTCAGTCCCGGGTGAGCTTGCGGTAGGTGACCCGGTGCGGGCGTGCGGCGTCGGCACCGAGCCGGGACACCTTGTTCTCCTCGTAGGAGGCGAAGTTGCCCTCGAACCAGTACCAGCTCGCCGGGTCCTCCTCGGTGCCCTCGTAGGCGAGGATGTGCGTCGCGACCCGGTCGAGGAACCACCGGTCGTGGGAGACCACGACCGCGCAGCCGGGGAACTCGAGCAGCGCGTTCTCCAGCGACCCGAGGGTCTCGACGTCGAGGTCGTTGGTGGGCTCGTCGAGCAGCAGCAGGTTGCCGCCCTGCTTGAGGGTGAGCGCGAGGTTGAGGCGGTTGCGCTCGCCACCGGACAGCACGCCCGCGGGCTTCTGCTGGTCCGGGCCCTTGAAGCCGAACGAGGCGACGTACGCGCGGGACGGCATCTCGACGTTGCCGACCTTGATGAAGTCGAGCCCGTCGGAGACGACCTCCCACAGGGTCTTCTTCGGGTCGATGCCACCGCGGGACTGGTCGACGTACGACACGAAGACCGTCTCGCCGACCTTCAGCGTGCCGCCGTCGAGGGGCTCGAGGCCGACGATCGTCTTGAACAGGGTCGTCTTGCCGACCCCGTTCGGGCCGATGACGCCGACGATGCCGTTGCGCGGCAGCGTGAAGCTCAGGCCGTCGATGAGCGTGCGGCCGTCGAAGCCCTTCTCCAGGTCGGACGCCTCCAGCACGACGCTGCCCAGACGCGGGCCCGGCGGGATCTGGATCTCCTCGAAGTCCAGCTTCCGCGTGCGGTCGGCCTCGGCGGCCATCTCCTCGTAGCGGGCGAGGCGGGCCTTCGACTTGGCCTGGCGGCCCTTCGCGGAGGACCGCACCCACTCGAGCTCGTCCTTCAGGCGCTTGGCGAGCTTGACGTCCTTCTTGCCCTGCACCTCGAGGCGGGCCTGCTTCTTCTCCAGGTACGTGGAGTAGTTGCCCTCGTACGGGTAGAGGCGGCCGCGGTCGACCTCGCAGATCCACTCCGCGACGTGGTCGAGGAAGTACCGGTCGTGGGTGACGGCCAGGACGGCGCCGGGGTAGGACGCGAGGTGCTGCTCCAGCCAGAGCACGCTCTCGGCGTCGAGGTGGTTGGTGGGCTCGTCGAGGAGCAGCAGGTCCGGCTTCTCGAGCAGGAGCTTGCACAGCGCGACCCGGCGGCGCTCACCACCGGACAGGACGGTGACGTCCGCGTCCGGCGGCGGGCAGCGCAGCGCGTCCATCGCCTGCTCGAGCTGGGCGTCGAGGTCCCACGCGTCGGCGGCGTCGATGGCCTCCTGCAGCGTGCCCATCTCGGCGAGCAGCGCGTCGAAGTCCGCGTCGGGCTCGGCCATCAGGGCCGAGATCTCGTTGAACCGGTCGATCTTGCCCTTGATCTCCGCGACGCCCTCCTGGACGTTGCCGAGGACCGTCTTCTCCTCGTTCAGCGGCGGCTCCTGCTGGAGGATGCCGACCGTGTAACCGGGGCTCAGCCGGGCCTCGCCGTTCGACGGCTGGTCCAGGCCGGCCATGATCTTGAGGATCGTCGACTTGCCCGCGCCGTTCGGCCCGACGACGCCGATCTTGGCGCCGGGGAGGAAGTTCAGCGAGACGTCGTCGAGGATGACCTTGTCGCCGTGCGCCTTGCGCGCCTTGTACATGCTGTAGATGAACTCAGCCACTGGCTTCTCGTCCGCCTCGTGCTCGTCGGGTGCTCGGGATCGTCGGTGCGCGTCGCGTCCGCCCGCCCGGGGAGCGGGCAGGCAGGGGCAGGGGTGCCCGGCGGCGTCGCGGTCCCCCAGCCTAGGCGATGGCGGCCCCGGGGACAGCGCCGGCCGCCCTCCCCCCGACGACTCCCGGCCGGCCGGCACCGTGCCACCCCGTCCCACTCGGCAGCCTCCCCCGTCGCCACCTCGCCCGTCACCACCTGCCCGTCGCCACCTCCCCCGTCACC
>DAMBCY010000568.1:0-1966 GCA_032056255.1 Cellulomonas sp.
GGGACTTGATGTCGTCGCCTACGATCGGGACGCCGGCGGCCTCGAGCTTCGCGGCCCACTCGGGGTCGGACGCGATGAAGACGGGCAGCGCGTTGACGAAGCCGACGCCCGCGTCGATGGCGGCCTGGGCGTAGAACTTGTCGGCCTCCTCCGAGCCCACCGGCAGGTAGGAGACGAGCACGTCGACCTTGGCGTCCTTGAGCGCCTGGACGACGTCCACGGCCTCCGCGTCGGACTCCTCGATGGTCTCGGCGTAGTACTTGCCGATGCCGTCCAGGGTCGGGCCGCGCTGCACGGTCACGCCGAGCGGCGGGACGTCGGCGATCTTGATGGTGTTGTTCTCGGACGCGACGATCGCCTCGGAGAGGTCGAAGCCGACCTTCTTGGCGTCGACGTCGAACGCCAGGACGAACTCCAGGTCGCGGACGTGGTAGTCCCCGAACTGGACGTGCATGAGGCCGGGCACCTTGGTGCTCGGGTCGGCGTCGGCGTAGTACTGCACGCCCTGGACCAGCGACGAGGCGCAGTTACCCACACCGGCGATCGCAACGCGGATGGCGGTCATCCTCGCTCCTTCTCAGAGGGTTGTGCCGCGACGATGGGGTCATCCTCGACAGCTGAGCTGCGGGTGTCGGCCGGCCGGCCGGCACCCAGGGGACGGGCGCTGCTGGTGCCGCGCTCGTGGTCGATGAGGTCGTCGAGCCAGCGGACCTCGCGCTCGACCTGCTCGAGCCCGTGACGCTGGAGCTCGAGGGTGTACTCGTCCATGCGGACGCGGGTGCGGGTGACGGACTCCCGCACGGTCTCCAGACGCTCGGTCAGCCGGGTGCGCCGGCCCTCGAGGATCCGCAGCCGGGTCTCGGCGTCGGTCTGGCCGAAGAACGCGAACCGGAACCCGAAGGTCTCGTCCTCCCACGCGGCGGGGCCGGAGGAGGCCAGCACCTGCTGGAACTGCTCCTTGCCGTCCGCCGTGAGCTGGTAGACGATCCGGGCGCGCTTGCCGGCGAGGCCGTGCGCGGGCGCGTCCTGCGGGTCGGAGCCGGCGATCCAGCCGCGCGCGACCAGCGCCTTGAGGCACGGGTAGAGCGAGCCGTAGGACAGCGCGCGGAAGGACCCGAGCAGCAGGTTGAGCCGCTTGCGCAGCTCGTACCCGTGCATGGGGGAGTCGTGCAGCAGGCCGAGGATGGCCGACTCGAGCACGTCGGACTTGGCGCGCACCCGGACCTCCCTCCGTCGGTCGCACGTCGATGTATCGAACTGATACATCGGTGAGGGTAGGGCGAACCGGGCGTCCCGGGCAACACCCCCGCCTCACCCGCGCGTCGGGGCGGCGTCGACGGCGGGTCGCGCGCCGTTCACGTGATCGGCGGGTGCGACCCTGCGAGGATCGCGGGCAGGTCGCGCGTCCCGACGGCGGGCCTCGTGGCGATCGCGTGAAAGTCCGCGGGGGACCGGGGGTGCGGCCCGCGAGCGCCGGGTGCGGCTCGCGCATACTGGTCCGGGCCCGGCCGGCTCCTGCCGCTCGACGCCCCCTCAGCAGTCCACAGGAAGGCAGTGCGTTGGCAGGCTCGACCCGACGGTCCTCGGCGGCCACCCGGCGCGGAGGCGCGTCCCGGGCCGCCGCGACCGGCTCCACGACCACGAGCGGCGGTCGGCGGCGGCTCGTCGACTACCCCCGGCGCGGCTACCGCGGCCTGCACCGGTGGCTGCCGTCCTGGCGGTTCGTGGTCGGCGGCGTGCTGTCGTTCGTCTTCCTCTGCCTCGGGCTCGTCGTGGCCGCCTACGCGCTCACCGACGTGCCGTCGCCCAGCGAGTTCGCGGAGGAGTCCGCCTCGACGATCTACTTCGCGGACGGCACGACGGAGATCGGCACCTACGCCGGGGCGAACCGCACGCTCGTGGACTACGACACGCTGCCCGCGCACGTGGGCGAGGCCGTGGTGTCCTCCGAGGACCGGACGTTCTT
>DAMBCY010000569.1:0-1963 GCA_032056255.1 Cellulomonas sp.
CGACCAGGTCCAGCGAGAGCCGCTCGAGGTCGGTGGCGGCGGTGGCGTGCACGCGGGTGCGGCCGTCGAGCCGGTTGGTGGCGACGCGGTAGTCGAGCTCGATCTCGTACCGGCCGACGTCGAGCCCGCCCGGCACGTGGCCGGGCAGGTAGGGGTCGACCCCGGCCGCCCCGCCGCTCACGAGCTCGCCGACGCCACGGGGTTGCCGGTCCACCGGCTGCCGGCGGGGATCGCCTCGCCGCGCAGCACGAGCGACGCGGGCCCGACGCTCGCGGCGGCGCCCAGGCTCGCGGCGGGCAGGACCACGCCGTGCGGCCCGATGCTGGCGCCGTCGTCCAGGCGCACGGTGTCGATGCTCATGACCCGATCATGGAACAGATGCGTCTGGAGCACGCACCCGCGGTTGACCGTGGCCCCGTCGCCGAGGGTCATCAGGTCCGCCTCGGGCAGCCAGTAGGTCTCGCACCAGACGCCCCGCCCGATCCGCGCACCGAGCGCACGCAGCCACACCGTCGTCGCGGGCGACCCGACGGCGGCCGGCCCCAGCCAGGGCACGGCGACGACCTCGAGGAAGCTGTCCGCGAGCTCGTTGCGCCAGACGAACGCGCTCCACAGCGGGTGCTCCCCCGCACGGATCCGCCCGACCAGCAGCCACTTGGCGACCACCGCGACGGCGCAGGCGAGCACGGCCGCACCGACGACGGCGAACGGCGAGACGAGCGCGGCGGCCCCGAGGCCGTGGCGCGCGACGACGGCCTGGAGCACCAGCAGCACCCCGACGCCGATCCCGAACGCCACGACGACGGCCAGCAGCCGGCAGACCTCGACGGCGGCGCGGGCCAGGCGCAGGCCCGGTGACGGGTCGAAGGTGCGGCTGGTGCCGGGGTCGCCGGGGGTGCGGCGCAGCGGCTCCGGCGGGGAGCCGAGCCACGAGGTCCCGGGCTTCGCGCGCTCGGGCGTCGCGGACAGCACGGCCACCAGCCCGCGCTTGGGCACGGTGCGGCCGGGCGCGATCATCCCGGAGTTGCCGAGGAACGCCCGCTTGCCCACCTTCGCCGGCTCGACGCGCAGCCAGCCGCGGCCGAGCTCGTAGGACCCGATCAGGGTGTCGTCGGCGAGGAACGCGCCGTCCCCGACCGAGGTCAGCCCGGGCAGCATCAGCACGGTGGACGCCTCGACGTCCCGGCCGACCCGCGCGCCGAGCGCCCGCAGCCACGCCGGGGTCAGGGTGCTCGCGTAGAGCGGGTAGAGCGCGCTGCGGGCGTCGTCCATCAGCCGCTGGATCGCCCAGATCTGCCAGCCGGTGCGGCTGCGCACGGGGTGGTGGCCGGCCTCGATCCCCCGGCCGAGCAGCCGGACGGCGACGAGCGTCGCGAGCGCGAGCACCGCGAACGACGTCAGCGCGCCCGGCGTCACGGCCCGCAGGGCGTCGTCCCGGGCCGCCGACCAGGAGCCGGCGTCCCGCATCCCGGCGCCGACGACCAGCAGCCCGCACGTGGCGGCCACGACCGGCAGGGCGGCCAGCGCGCCCGCGGTCACCCCGTAGAGCGCGACCCAGCGGCGCCCCCGGGGTGCGCGGCCCGTGGGCCAGGACTCGCCCGCGGGCCCGACGAACGCGGCGGGCGACCCGGCCCACAGCTCGCCGGGCGCGACGCTCGTGAGCACCGCGGAGCCCGCCGCGATCTGAGCGCCCTGGCCGATCCGGACGCCGGGCGCGAGGGTGCTGCGGGTGCCGACGGTCGCGCGCCTGTCGATCCGGACCCGGCCGAGGTGCAGCACGTCGCCGTCCAGCCAGTGCCCGCGCAGGTCGACCTCGGGCTCGACGGCGCACCGGTCACCGAGGGTGAGCAGGCCGGTGACGGGCGGCGGGGTGTGCAGGTCGACGTCACTGCCCACCTGGGCGCCCAGGGCGCGCGCGTAGGTCGCGGTCCAGGGCGCGCAGGACAGGTTCTCGGCGCCCGCC
>DAMBCY010000570.1:0-1944 GCA_032056255.1 Cellulomonas sp.
GGTGGGGCCGGCGGGGTGCGGGAGGGGCCGTGGGGGTGGAGCGGGGAAGGTGGGGGGGGGACGGGCAGCCGGAGCGTCAGCGGCGGCCGAAGACGTTCTCGCGGAACGTCGAGCCGGCGTAGGAGGTCTGGAACAGCCCGCGGCGTGCCAGCTCGGGCACCAGCGCGTCCGTCAGCAGGCGGTAGCCCTGGAAGTGCTGGCTGGACAGGACGAAGCCGTCGGCGCTCCCCGTCGCGAGGCGGGCCTCGATCTGGTCGGCGATCTCGACCGCGTCGCCGACGGGTGCCCAGTGGCCGGAGCCGGTGGCGGTGAACTCACGAGCCAGCTCGCGCAGCGTGCCGGTGCCCTCGAGCACCCGGCGGCGGTAGATCTCGTAGCGCGAGCGCCGGCCCTGCACGGTGGCCGGGTCGGGCAGCCGGTCGGCGGGGATCGGCAGGTCGGGGTCCAGGTCGGACAGGTCGACGCCGCCGAGGGCGCCGTTCTCGAAGGTCCGGCGCTGCGCCTCGAAGTCGGCCGTCCCCTCGAGCTCGGCGAGCTGCTGGGCGAGCTCCGCGGCGTGCGCGGGGGACTCGCCGATCAGCGCGTACAGCCCGGGCAGCACCTGCAGGGAGGCGGGGTCCCGCCCGGCGTCGGACACCCGGCCCTTGATCGCGTCGTAGAACTCGGTGGCGGTGTCCTCGTCGGGGTGGGCGGCGAACACGGCGTCGGCGTACCGGGCGCCGAGGCCGAGGCCGTCGGCCGACGACCCCGCCTGGAACAGGAACGGGCGGCCCTGCGGGGAGCGGTCGATGTTGAGCGGCCCCTCGATGTCGAAGTGCTCGGAGTGCACCCCCGTCGCCCGCACCCGGGCCGGGTCCACCAGCACGGCGCGCTCGCGGTCGGCCACGCGGGCCCCGGGCTCCCAGCTCTCCCAGAGCGCGATCGCGGCCTCGACGAAGTCCTGCGCCCGGCGGTACCGGTCGGCGTGCGCCAGCGGCTCGCGGCCGAAGTTCCGCTCGCCCCACGCCGAGGTGACGATGTTCCAGCCCGCGCGCCCGCCGGACAGGTGGTCGAGGGAGGCGAGCTGCCGGGCCAGGTTGAACGGCTCGTTGTAGGTGGTCGAGGCCGTCGGCACCAGGCCGATGTGCCGGGTGCGGGCCGCCAGCGCGGTGAGGAACGTGATCGGCTCGAAGCCCCCGGACGGCTTGGCGGCGCTCGTGGTCAGGCCGTCGGACAGGAACAGCCCGTGGATCTTCGCGGCCTCGGCGCGCTGCGCGATCTCGGTGTACAGGTCGAGGTCGTAGGTGCGCTCCACCGGGCTGTCCGGCAGGCGCCAGGCGACGCTGTTGACCCCGAGGCCGAGGATCTGCAGCACCAGGGTGATCGGTCGGGCGCTCACCGGCGGGCCTCCTCGACGGGGCGGGCGGGCGTCGCCGGCACCGCGCGCGACGCCAGCTCGGCGCGCAGCAGCGGCACCAGGTGCCGGCCGTAGTCGACGACGTCGGCGAGGTTGTCGTACCCCCGGATCGACACGACGGACGCGCCGAGGTCGACGTAGTCGAGGATCGCCTGCACCACCGTCTCCGGCGTGCCGACCAGCGCGGTCGACGCACCGGCGGCGTTGGTCGCGGTGGCGACCGGCGTCCACAGCGCCCGGTCGTGCAGCTCGCCCGCGGCGGCCGCCGCGAGCAGCCGCTGCGAGCCGGCGTTCTGCGGGGGCGTGCGGGGCCGTCCGCCGTGGTGGCGCTGCAGCGCCGCGAGGACGCGGTGCGCCTTCTCCCAGGCCTGCTCCTCGGTGGGCGCGATGATCGGGCGGAACGTCACCCACACCCGCGGGTCCTCCGCCCGCCCGGCCGCCCGGGCCGCGGCCCGGATGGACGCGATCTGCTCGGCGGTCGCGGCCAGCGGCTCCCCCCACAGGGCGTAGATGTCCGCCAGCGCCCCGCCGACCCGGTACGCCTCCGG
>DAMBCY010000571.1:0-1935 GCA_032056255.1 Cellulomonas sp.
TGGTAGGCCTCGACCAGGGTGCTGAGGGCGAACGCGCGCGCCTCGTCCGGTCCCTCGGCGTCGACCAGGCGGACCTGCCGCTCGGCCGCCTGGGTCCGGGCGAGCCCGTAGGGCATGTCCCGCACCCGGCTGATCTCGCGGTTGGCCTCGTCGAGCGTCCGGCTCACCGGTGCTCCTCCCCGGCCGGTCCCCCGGCCTCGTCGTCGGTGGTGGTGGTCCCGGTGCCGGGGGTGCCCCCGAGCCCCGCCCGCAGCAGCACCGCAAGCGCCCCGGTCATCAGCTCCGACTCGCGCGCCCGCAGCGGCTCGCCCGCCAGCAGCAGCGCCGAGACGTACAGCGAGCGCAGCCCGGCGGCGGACACCTCCCCGGGCGGCGCGTCCAGCAGGTCGCGCACCACGGGGCTCGCGTCGTTGAGGACGAGCTGCCGCGCGGCGACCGGCGCGGCGAAGCCGGCGAGCACGTCGCCCCACACGTCGTCCGCGCCGGCCATGGCGTCCCGCAGGTCGCGCTGGTGCTCGCCGTCGCGGTCGTGCAGCAGCACGGCGGGCAGGTCGGCGGGCTCGAACGTGCGCAGCAGCAGGTCGCAGTCCAGCGGACGCAGCACCTCGCCACCGGCGCGGACGGCGTCCAGCGTCGCCAGCTCGCGCTCCGGGGGCGGGGCGCTGAGCACCTGGGCGATGTCCCCGGCGCCGAGCGGTCGCACCTCCGTGCCGAGCCGCCCGGTCCTCGCGAGCCGTGCCAGCAGGTCGGCGTCGTAGACGTAGCCGGCGTTGACCACCGCGACGCCCTGGGCGCGTGCCACGGGGGCGATCCGCTTGTAGTCCTCCAGGCTCGGGGCGTACACGACGCGACCGTGCTGCTCGGCGACCTCGGCGAGCGTCAGCATCCCGTCGGTCGTCTCGTACGGCAGGATCCGGGCCGCGAGGTCGAGCATCGTGTCGTCGGCGAGCGCCAGCGACCGCACCGCGAGGTGGTGGGTGGTGACGAACTGCCGGGCGAGCGCCGTGCCCGACTCCAGGGTGCGCAGCGTCCAGGCGCGGACCGCGTCCGCGAGCGCCTCCTGCGTCGCGAGCAGGACCTCGTCCGTGTACAGCTGCTCCCGGGAGGCGGTGGGGCGCAGCCCGGAGGCGTCGATGGCGCACCGGACGAAGAACGCCCAGTCGGGCAGCAGGCCCTCGACGCGGGCGCCGAGCAGCATGCGCTTGAGGTACACCCGGTGCGTCCCGCCGCCACCGGGCGGGACCGCCGCGGGCAGCACGAACGCCACGCCCGAGACGCCCGCCAGCGGCACCTCCAGGTCGAGGTGCGCGAGCGGGGTGAACCCGAACGTCTCCTCGCAGTACCGCTGGAGCGCCCGGGTCCGGGCCGCCTCGTCGGTGTGCGTCCGCGCCCAGGGCAGGTCGGGCGCGGTGACCCGCCGCCAGACGTGCCCGGGGCGCGCGGACCCGTCGGCCGGCAGCGGCGCGTCGACCGCCGCGGCGTCCCCGAGCGGGACCTCCAGCGCCACGTCGACGGGCAGCAGCGACCCGAACTCGGCCGCCAGCGCGGCGACGGTCTCCCCGGCCAGCCAGTGCTCCATGTCCCGTCGGGGACGGAGCCGGACCGTGCTGCCCGCGGGCAGGTCGGCATCCGGGAGCTCGGCGAGGTCGTACGACCCGTCCGCGTGCCCGCGCCAGCGCACGGCCGGCGCGCCGGGGTCGCGCGCCGACCGGGAGACCAGCTCGATCTCGTCGGCCACCATGAAGGCGGACAGCAGCCCGATGCCGAACTGCCCGAGGAACTCCTCGCGGCCGAGGCCCAGGTCCAGGTCGCGCTTGGACGACCGGCCCACGGTCGCGAGGAGCTCCTCGGCCTCCGCGCGCGTGAGCCCGATGCCGGAGTCCACCACCGCCAGCGACCCGTCCGCGAGCGGCCGGAGCCGCACGGTGGCCGGGC
>DAMBCY010000572.1:0-1895 GCA_032056255.1 Cellulomonas sp.
TGGAGATCACGTGGCCGCCGCTCGACGAGGTGCCGCTCAAGACGATCATCGACGCGATCGTCGCCGCCGACGCCACCGGGAAGATGCCGCCCGTCACCACCGTGAAGCTGCTGCTCGCGGCGTTCCAGGTCGAGGACGCCGACGAACTCCTCGCGGACATGGTCGACGACCAGGGCCGGTTCCTCGACCCGTACGCGTCTGCCGGGCAAGCCGCGGTGGATGCCTTCCGCAGGGGCGAGGACCCCGCCGCGGTGGCGTGATGGACCGCCAGTACCGGTGGCCGCTGCGCCGCGCGGTCCGGTTCCGGTGCCGTGACTGCGGTGCCCGCACGCTCTGGTTCTACGTCCCGCGGCTGCGCGAGCTCGGCGAGACCGTCGTCTCGTGGCAGGCGTGGTGGTCCGACCTGCACAGCCAGGTCGCGCACGGGAGGGGCGCGGCGTGAGCATCAACGACGAGACCCTCCGCCTGGCCCGGCAGATGCGCGTCGCGATCGACCGGCACGTCGACCAGGCCGTCCGTGACCTCGTGAAGGCGTGGGCGCGCGCCTGGGACGAGATCCACGACGCGTGGGCTGCCGCGGCCGCCGAGATCGCCGCGGCGTCCGCTGACGAGTCGTGGCTGACGCCCACGCAGATCGCCCGCGGTGAGCGCGCGCAGGCGGCCCTCGCGGCCGCGACCGAGCAGATCGCCGCGCTCGGGCAGCTCACCGGGGTCAAGGTCACGGACGCGACGGGCCGGATCGTGGAGGTCACCCCGGAGTGGCAGGCCCGGCTCATCGGGTCGCAGATGCCCGCCCAGGCCGGCACCACCGCCGAGCTGGTGGCGCGGTTCAACCGGGCCGACCCGCTGTCGCTGTCCGCGATCGTGCAGCGCACCACCCAGCAGATCACCGCCTCGGCGTGGACCCTGTCCTACACCGCGGCCGAACAGATGCGCCGGGCCCTCGTGCTCGGTGTCGCGCTCGGGGACAACCCCCGCAAGACCGCCCGCGAGATCGTGCGCCGCGCCGAGGGGACGTTCAACGGCGGGCTCACCCGGGCGCTCACGATCGCCCGGACCGAGACCCTCGACGCCCACCGGGACGCCTCCGCGGTCGCGCAGCTCGCGAACGCGGACGTCCTGACCGGGTGGACGTGGCTCGCGCAGCTCGACACCCGCACATGCCCGTCGTGCTGGGCCATGCACGGCACCGAGCACGACCTCACCGAGGCGGGCCCGAACGACCACCAGCAGGGCCGGTGCGCGCGCATGCCGACCGTGAAGCCCTGGTCGCAGCTCGGGTTCACCGGGCTCGCCGAACCGAAGTCGGCCCTGCCTGACGCAGAGGCCGTGTTCGCGGACCTGACGAAGGCCCAGCAGCTCACCGTCATGGGCCCGGCCCGCATGCAGGCGCTCGACGCCGGGGTGCCGTGGTCAGCGCTGTCCCAGCAGCGCATCAACCCCGGGTGGCGAACGTCGCAGGTCCCCACCCCGGCGCGCGATCTGCTCGCCCGTGTCGCCTAGACCGTCTGCGGGTGGTCCTCGCCCGGCGTGACGAGTAGGTCCGCGTCGCACCGCACACACACGTACTCCGTGAACGACCCCGCCGCGAACGTCACGCCAGCAAGACGCCAGACGTGCTCGATGCACTCGGTCACGGATTGGTCCCGATCTGACTGTCGAGCCACAGGCGCGCCTGGTCGAGAACATCGGACACCCTGCGCCCGGCCAGTTCGTCGAAGTACGCGGCGCGCGGCGGTGGCCGCTGACCAAGCGGAAGCGCTGGATCAGACGACCAGATCCGCTCCCTGTAGGTCAGCGGAGAACGCTTCGGGTAAGCGCGTCCGCTACTCACGTCGGCGACCTCGATGAGCTCGTGAGCGGCCTGATTGCGGGCGTACCTGAGCCCACGCATC
>DAMBCY010000573.1:0-1866 GCA_032056255.1 Cellulomonas sp.
CGGTCCGCGGCCGCGGCCGCCCTGTCCTGCTGCACTCATCACACGTCTCCTGTCGATCCGTCTGCCCCGTCGAGCCCGTCGAACGCGTCGATCTCGGGCAGGTACGGGGCCAGCGGGGGCAGCTCGTCGAGGCTCGTGAGGCCCATCCGCTCCAGGAAGTATCCCGTAGTCCGGTACAGGGCGGCGCCGGAGCCCGGTTCGGTGCCCGCCTCCGCGACCAGGCCGCGGGCCGTGAGGGTCCGCACGACACCGTCGACGTTGACGCCGCGCACCCCCGAGACCTGCCCGCGCGTCACGGGCTGCCGGTACGCGACGACCGCCAGCGTCTCCAGCGCCGCCTGCGTCAGCCGGGCGGTCTGCCCGTCGAGCACGAACCGGCCGACGACCTGGTGGTACGCCGGCGCGGAGTAGATCCGCCAGCCCTCGCCGACCTGCCGGAGCTCGAAGCCGCGGGGCCGGCCGCCGTGGTCGCCGCGGTACTCGTCGGCCAGGGCACGCAGCAGGTCCTCGACGCGGCCGGTCGGCAGCGCGAGCACCGCCGCGAGCCGGACCGCGGGGATCGGCTCGTCCGCGACCATGAGCACGGCCTCGAGCGCGGCCAGGGCGCCGCCGGGCAGGTCCTCGACGTCGAAGGCCAGCTCGTCGGCCGCGACCGCCGCGGGGTCGCCGTCGTCCGCGTCCTCGGCGAGCAGCGGGTCGTCGGCGAGCAGCGGGTCGTCGGCGTCCCGCGCCCCGTCCGCCACGTCGTCCTGCGTCATGCGTCCGTCCCCTCCGCGTCCGTCCCCGGACCGGCGGCGCTCCCGCCGTGCCCGTCGCCGTCCTCGTCGTCGTAGTCCGTCGTCACCGCCACGTCCCCCTCGCCCGCCCCGGTCCAACGCACCGTCAGCTCGCCCAGCGGCGTGACCTGGTCGAACCCCACCACGCCCTCCCGGAACAGCTCCAGCAGCGCCAGGAACCGCGCCACGACCACCACGGTCGACCCCGCGTCCGCGGTGAGCGCCCGGAAGGACGCCGCGCTGCCGTGCCGCAGCCGGTCGGCCAGCACCGCCGCCTGCTCGCGGACGCTCACCGCGGGCGCGTGCAGGTGGCTGAGGTCCACGCCGGGCGGCGGCGGCGCGGGCTCCAGGGCCCTCGCCGCCAGCGCGGCCAGCTCCGCGGGGCCGATCTGCCACACGAGGTCCGGCAGCATCGCGGCCAGGTGCGGTTCCAGCTGGACCGTGCGCGGGTACCGCCGGCCCTGCTCGGTCAGCCGCCGGCCGATGTCCGCCGCGACCACCTTGTACGCCCGGTACTGCAGCAGCCGCGCGAACAGCAGGTCCCGGGCCTCCAGCAGCTCGAGGTCCTCGGCGTCCTCGACGTCGCCGGCGGGCAGCAGCCGCGCGGCCTTGAGGTCCAGCAGCGTCGCGGCGACCAGCAGGAACTCGCTGGCCTGGCCCAGGTCCCAGGTGCGCCCGCCGTCGGCGGCGGAGCGCTCCGCGGCCCGGATGTACGCGATGAACTCGTCGGTCACGACGCCCAGCGCGACCTCGGTGATGTCGAGCTTGTGCTTGGAGATCAGGCCGAGCAGCAGGTCGAACGGCCCGGAGAAGTTCTCCAGGTGCACCTCGAAGGCGCTCGACCCGACCGGCGCACCGACCGGCTCGGCGGGGTCGGCGGACGCCGTGCCGCCGGGCGGGACCGCGGTGTCAGGCCGCGTCGCCACGGGCGACGAGCTCCCGCGCCAGCTGCCGGTACGCGTGCGCCCCGGCGTGCGTCGGCGCGTACCGGGTGATCGGCTCCGCGGCCACCGACGCGTCCGGGAACTTCACCGTCCGGCCGATCACGGTGTGCAGCAGCGTGTCCCCGAACGCCTCGTACACGCGCGCC
>DAMBCY010000574.1:0-1856 GCA_032056255.1 Cellulomonas sp.
GCACGATGCAGAGGTCCGCGCGACGCGGGCCGACGACGAAGGGGTCCGTTGATGGGACGACTGTTCGGTACCGACGGGGTGCGAGGCCTGGCCAACCGGGACGTCACGGCGGAGGTCGCGCTCGACCTGTCCGTCGCGGCGGCGCACGTGCTGGGCTCCCGTGGCGAGTTCGCGGGCCACCGGCCCCGCGCGGTGGTCGGTCGCGACCCGCGGGCGTCCGGCGAGTTCCTCTCCGCCGCGGTCGCCGCGGGCCTCGCGAGCGCGGGCGTGGACGTGCTGAACGTCGGCGTGCTGCCGACGCCGGCCGTCGCGCACCTCACCGGCGCCCTCGGGGTCGACCTCGGCGTCGTGCTGTCCGCGTCGCACAACCCCATGCCGGACAACGGCATCAAGTTCCTGGCCCGCGGCGGCCACAAGCTCGACGACGAGCTCGAGGACGCCATCGAGCAGCGGCTCCGCGAGGACTGGGACCGCCCGGTCGGCGCCGACGTCGGCCGGATCCGCTCCGACACCGGCCGTGCGGGCGAGCAGTACGTCGAGCACCTGGTGTCGACGCTCGGCCACGACCTCAGCGGGCTGCGCGTCGCGGTGGACTGCGCGAACGGCGCGGCGAGCGAGGTCGGGCCGGCGGCGCTGCGCGAGGCGGGCGCCGACGTGGTCGTCATCAACGCGTCCCCGGACGGCCGGAACATCAACGAGGCGTGCGGGTCGACGCACCCGGAGCAGCTGCAGGCGGCGGTCGTCGCCTCCGGTGCCGACCTGGGCGTGGCGTTCGACGGCGACGCCGACCGCTGCCTCGCCGTGGACCACACCGGGGCGCTCGTCGACGGCGACCAGATCATGGGCGTGCTGGCCCTGGACCTGCGCGAGCGCGGCATCCTCGCGCACGACACGCTCGTCGTCACGGTGATGAGCAACCTCGGGCTGCGGCTCGCGATGCAGGCCGCGGGTGTGCGCACCGTCGAGACCGGCGTCGGCGACCGCTACGTGCTGGAGGCCATGCGCGCGCACGGGTACAACCTGGGCGGCGAGCAGTCCGGCCACGTGATCCTCGCGGACCACGCCACGACGGGCGACGGCACGCTCACGGCGCTGCAGCTCGCGTCCCGCGTCGCCGCGACCGGCCAGAAGCTCAGCGAGCTCGCCGGGGTCGTCCGGCGGCTGCCGCAGACCCTGGTGAACGTCGCGGGCGTGGACCGGACCCGGGCGGGCTCGGACGAGCACGTCGCCGCCGCGGTGGGCGCCGCGCAGGCCGCGCTCGGGTCGACCGGCCGGGTGCTGCTGCGCCCGTCCGGCACCGAGCCGCTGGTGCGGGTCATGGTCGAGGCGGCGACGCAGGAGCACGCCGACCGGGTCGCCGCCCAGCTCGCGGACGTCGTCCGCGACCGGCTGGCGCTCTGAGCCGGTGAGCACGGCCCCGGAGGCGCGCCGGCCCGCAGCCGCCGTGCGCGAGCACGTCCTGCGGCTGGTCGAGGCCGCCGCCGCGGACCCGTCGGGCACGGTGCCGATCGTGCAGGCCGGTCATCCGGCCCTGCGGATGCGCGCGCAGCCGTACGACGGCCAGGTGACGACCGAGGAGCTGGACGCCCTCGTCGCCCTGATGCGGCGCACGATGCACGCGGCGCCCGGCGTCGGGCTCGCGGCCCCGCAGATCGGGCTGCCCCTGGCCCTGGCGGTGCTCGCCGACCCGGGCGCGGGCGGTACCGAGACCGGGGCGGTGCGGGAGCGTCCGGCGCTGCCGTTCCGGGTCCTCGTGAACCCGGCGTACGGGCCCGTCCCGGACGAGGAGCCCGAGCGGGTGGCGTTCTACGAGGGCTGCCTGAGCGTCGTTGGCTACAGGCCTTCGTGCCGCGGCT
>DAMBCY010000575.1:0-1845 GCA_032056255.1 Cellulomonas sp.
CGCGAAGAAGCCCGACATCACCGGGCGCCCGTAGCGGCGCTGCACGAGCACGCCCTGGATGCCGCCCGCGGCGTCCACCATGCCGAGCCCGAGTCCGTAGAGCGCGAACCCGGCGACGAACGGCACCATCGGCGTCGACGCGGCGACCACCGGCAGCGCGACCGCCTGCGCACCGAGGCCCGCCAGCAGGGACGTCCGGCTCCCCCGCCGCATCGCGAGCCGCTCCGCGACGACCGACCCGCCGGCCGCCGTCACGCACACCAGCAGCACCAGCAGGGACACCGCGGTGTCGTCGACGTCCTGCCGCTGCTTGAAGGCCGGCAGCGCGGTGACGACCGTGGCGTAGCCGAACCCCTGCGCGGCGTACGCGGCCCCGACCGCGAGGCGCGACCGGCGCACCGGCGCCGGGACCGGCGGCGGCGGGGTGCGGCGGGTGAGCGGGCCGATGGCGGTCTCCTGGGGCTCGGGCCGGGTGCAGGTCGGCGTGGACCGGAGCGGGTCGGTCGACCCAGATCGGACTATGGCACCCGCCGCGCGCCCGCCGGAAGGGGCGGTACCAGCCGTGACGCAGGGTCGAGGTGGCGCGGCCGCGGCCGGATCGGCGATGTCAGCGACATGTCAGCGCCGTGCCAGCGCCCCCGCGCAGGATCGGTCCCGTCACCACGGGAGGGACCACCATGACCACATCCACCACCGGCGCCCCCTGGGCCGTCGAGGCCCACGGGCTCGTCAAGACGTTCGGCGGCAACCGGGCGGTCGACGGCATCGACCTGCAGATCCGCACCGGCGCCGTCTACGGCTTCCTGGGCCCGAACGGCGCCGGCAAGACCACGACGATCCGGATGCTCGCCACGCTGCTGCGCCCGGACGCCGGCACCGCGACGGTGTTCGGCCGCGACGTCGCCCGCGAGCCGCAGGCCGTCCGCCGGCTGATCGGCGTCACCGGGCAGTACGCGTCCGTCGACGAGAACCTGTCCGCGACCGAGAACCTCGTGCTGTTCGCGCGGCTGCTCGGCCTGTCCCGCCGGGACGCCCGCACCACGTCCGTGGCGCTGCTCGAGGAGTTCGGGCTGTCCGACGCCGCCAGCCGCCCGCTGAAGAACTTCTCCGGCGGCATGCGGCGGCGCCTCGACCTGGCCGCGTCGCTGATCTCGCAGCCGCCGCTGATCTTCCTCGACGAGCCGACCACGGGCCTCGACCCGCGCACCCGCCTGCAGATGTGGGAGACGGTGCGGCGGCTGGTCGCGGGCGGGTCGACGATCCTGCTCACGACCCAGTACCTGGACGAGGCCGACCAGCTCGCCGACCGCATCGCGGTCATCGACCGGGGGCAGCTGGTGGCCGAGGGCACCGGTGCCGAGCTCAAGGCGTCCGTCGGGACCGCCCGGCTCCAGGTCGGCCTCGCCGACGACGCCGACGAGGCCGAGGCGCTGCGGATCGCCCGCGGCGTCCTCGGTGTCGAGCCGACCCGCACCCCCGACGGCCGGCTGTCCGCGCCCGTCACGACCGCCGACGCCGCGGGCGACCTGCTGGTCGCGCTGCGCTCCGCCGGCATCCCCCTGCGCGACGTCGCCGTGCAGGAGCCCACGCTCGACGAGGTGTTCCTCACCCTCACCGGCCACGCCGTCGCCACCGGCACCGCCGGTGCCCCCGACGAGCAGCCCGCCCTCGAGGAGGCCCACGCATGACCACGCTCACCCCCACCCGCCCCCGGCCGGGCACGCCGGTGGTCGACCCCCTCGTGCAGGCCCGGGCGGCGTCCAACCACGTCCCGGTCGCCACCACCGTGAGGCAGTCGTTCACCATGGCCTACCGCGGGCTGCTCAAGATCCGCCGGACGCCCGA
>DAMBCY010000576.1:0-1841 GCA_032056255.1 Cellulomonas sp.
GGTGTGGTTCGGCGAGCGCGTCGCGGTGCTCGGGTCCAACGGGTCGGGCAAGTCGCACTTCCTGCGGCTGCTGGCGGCGGGCGGGACGGACCCGCAGCCGGACCAGGGGCCCGGCCCGGGCGCGGACGAGGAGGCGGTCGACCCCGTGCGGCACACCGGCGTCGTGCGGCTGGGGTCGCGGGTCGTGCCCGGGTTCTTCGCGCAGAACCGCCAGCACGCGCAGGACGCGGCGTTCGCCGGGCGCACCCTGCTGGAGATCCTGCACCGGGGCGACGGCCGCCGCGCCGGCATGGGCCGCGAGCCGGCCAGCAAGGCGCTGGACCGCTACGAGCTGGTCGCCTCCGCCGAGCAGCGGTACGAGACGCTGTCCGGCGGCCAGCAGGCCCGGTTCCACATCCTGCTGCTCGAGCTCGGCGGCGCGACCCTGCTGCTCCTCGACGAGCCGACCGACAACCTCGACCTGCACTCCGCGGAGGCGCTGGAGACCGGCCTGGCGGCGTTCGAGGGCACGGTCCTCGCCGTCACCCACGACCGGTGGTTCGCGCGCGGGTTCGACCGGTTCCTCGTGTTCGGCGCGGACGGTGCCGTGGTGGAGACGCCCGAGCCCGCGTGGGACACCGGGCGGGTGGTCCGGGCGCGCTGAGCCCGGCCTGCGTCCGATCGGACCGCGTTTTGACCGCCCCGCAGGCTCCGGCTACCCTGGTGAGTCGTTGTGCGTCCGTCCGTGTCGACCCGGTGCGTTCCCATTCACCGGTCCAGGGACGACGCGCGGACGGTACTCATCGGCTGACCCCGGCTTCTACGGGATTGCCGTGGACACAGTCAGAGACATCAGAGAAGGCAACGACCGTGCGCACGTACAACCCGAAGCCCGGCGACGTCCAGCGTGACTGGTACGTCATCGACGCGACCGACGTCGTCCTTGGCCGTCTGGCCACCCACGTGGCGACCCTGCTGCGCGGCAAGCACAAGGCGACCTTCGCCCCCCACGTCGACGGCGGCGACTTCGTCATCGTCGTCAACGCGGACAAGGTCGCCCTGACCGGCAACAAGCGGGAGACCAAGCTCGCCTACCGCCACTCGGGATTCCCGGGCGGCCTGCGGGCGACCACGTACACCGAGCTCCTCGACAAGCACCCCGAGCGTGCGATCGAGAAGGCCGTGCGTGGCATGCTCCCGAAGACCTCCCTGGCCCGCCAGCAGCTCTCCAAGCTGAAGGTCTACGCCGGTGCGGAGCACCCGCACGCCGCCCAGCAGCCGAAGCCCTTCGAGATCACCCAGGTCGCGCAGGGCTGACGCCCTCGAGCACACCGAGACAGGACGCGAAACACATGGCCGAGACCACGGTCGACATCGACCTCGAGGGCGGCGAGACGCCCAGCAGCTACACCTCCGAGAGCAGCGCTCCCGCCGGCCGGGGCCAGAGCCTGACGGCTCCGGGCCAGGCCCTGGGCCGCCGCAAGGAGGCCATCGCCCGCGTGCGCCTGGTGCCCGGCACCGGCCAGTGGAAGATCAACGGCCGCACCCTCGAGGACTACTTCCCGAACAAGGTGCACCAGCAGCTCGTCAACTCCCCGCTGAAGCTGGTCGACGTCGAGGGTCGCTTCGACGTCATCGCCCGCATCAGCGGTGGCGGCGTGACCGGCCAGGCCGGCGCGCTGCGCCTGGGCATCGCCCGCGCGCTCAACGCGATCGACGAGGAGCACAACCGCCCGGCGCTGAAGAAGGCCGGCTTCCTGACCCGCGACGCCCGCGTCGTGGAGCGCAAGAAGGCCGGTCTCAAGAAGGCCCGCAAGGCTCCGCAGTACTCCAAGCGCTGATCCGTTCAGCGTTCGCGGCCG
>DAMBCY010000577.1:0-1821 GCA_032056255.1 Cellulomonas sp.
CGCGCGGCTGACCGTGCGCCATGAACGCCACCTGGCCCGAGGACCCCGCCCAGTCGCCCAGCTGGTTCTGCGCGTCGTCGGCGAGCGGGCCGACCACGGCGACGGTCCTCGGTCGGTCGGTCGGCAGCGGCAGCACGCCGTCGTTCCGGAGCAGCACGAGCGAGCGCCGGGCGATCTCCAGGTTGAGCTCCTGGTGCGAGCCGATCACCGCACCCGTGGTCGCGAGGTCGGGGCGCCGGCGGTCCTCGAACAGGCCGAGCCGGAACTTCAGCGCGAGGATGCGGGACACCGGGGCGTCGAGGTCGGCCTCGGCGATCAGCCCGCGCTCGACGGCCCCCAGCGCACCCGCGAAGAAGCCCGCCGTGGTCATGATCATGTCGTTCCCGGCCCGCACGGCCGCCGCCGCGGCGTGCACGAGGTCGGGCTGCACCTGCTGCTCCCAGACCATCCGCCCGACGTTGTCCCAGTCGGTGACGAGCATCCCCTGGTAGCCCCACTCGCCGCGCAGCACGTCGGTGAGCAGCCAGTCGTCCAGGGTGATGGGGACGCCGTCGAGGGTCTGGTAGCCGAGCATGAAGGTGCCGCAGCCCTCGCGCGCCACCCGCTCGAACGGCGGCAGGAACCAGGAGCGCAGCTTGCGCGGCGACAGGTCCGCCTCGGAGGCGTCCCGGCCGCCTTGCGTCTCGGAGTAGCCGGCGAAGTGCTTCGCGGTCGCGAGGACCGCGGTGGGGTCGCCGAGCCCGTCCCCCTGGTAGCCCCGGACCGCGGCGCTCGCCAGCTCGCCGATGAGGTACGGGTCCTCGCCGAAGGTCTCGCCCACCCGCCCCCAGCGCAGGTCCCGGGCGACGCAGAGCACGGGGGAGAAGGTCCAGTGCAGCCCGGTCGCCGCGGCCTCGACGGCGGTGGCGCGCGCCATCCGCTCGACGAGGTGCGGCGACCAGGTGGCGGCCATGCCGAGCTGCGTCGGGAAGATCGTCGCCCCGTCGCAGAACGAGTGCCCGTGGATGGCGTCCTCCCCGACGAGCAACGGGATCCGCAGCCGGGTCTCGTCCGTCAGGTCGTGCGCCTCGAGCACGAGCTCGGGCGAGGCGTGCAGGATCGAGCCCACGTGCAGGTCGAGCACCTGCTCCTTCAGCCCGTCGGGCGCGGACAGCTGCATCATCTGGCCCACCTTCTCCTCGAGCGTCATCCGCCCGAGGAGGTCGGCGACCCGGTCGGCGACGGGCAGGGCGGCGTCCAGGTAAGGCATCGGCACCTACTTGATCCCGGTCATCGCGATGCCCTGCACGAAGTGCTTCTGCATGGCGATGAAGACGACGAGGACGGGCACGATGATGAGCACCGAGCCGGCCATCTGGAGGCCGAACTCCGCACCCTTGTCACCCGTGGGGCTGGTGTAGAGCGCCAGCGCGACCGGCAGCGTGTAGAGCGAGTCGCGCTGGGACACGATGAGCGGCCACAGGAAGCCGTTCCACGAGCCCATGAACGTGAAGATGGCCAGCGTGGCCAGGGGCGCCCGGCACAGCGGCATCACGATCCGGGCGAAGATCCGGAACTCGCCGGCGCCGTCGATCCGCGCCGCGTCGAGCAGGGAGTCCGGGATCTCCAGCATGAACTGCCGCATGAGGAAGACGCCGAAGGCCCCGACCATGCCCGGCAGGATCATGCCCCAGTAGGTGCCGACCATGTCGAGGTTGGCGACCAGCACGAACTGCGGGATCAGGGTGACGATGCCCGGCACGAACATGGTCCCCAGCACGACCGTGATCAGGACCCGCTTGCCGGGGAACTCCAGCTTCGCCAGCGCCCAGCCGACCATCG
>DAMBCY010000578.1:0-1811 GCA_032056255.1 Cellulomonas sp.
GGCGTGCGGGCCGGGCGTGCGGGCCGGGCGTGCGGGCCGGGCGTGCGGTGCCGGCCGCTCAGAGCAGGTCGTCGCGGCCGCGCTCGCGCCAGCCGTCCACCGCCTGCTTCACCCCCTGGGCGTGCGCGCGCGTGGTCACCAGCAGCGCGTCGGGGGTGTCGACGACCACGGCGTCGGGGACGCCGAGCACGGTCACCGTGCGACCGCCCGACGGGACGACGACCGCCCCGGGGGCGGAGATCCGCTGCACCAGCGCGTCGTCACCGAGCGTCCGGGAACCCTCGGGGTCCGCCACGGGCAGCAGCGTGCCGAGCGAGGCGAAGTCGCCCACGTCGTCCCAGGTGAAGTCGCCCGGGACCACCGCGACCCCGCCGGCCGCGGCGACCGGCTCGGCGATGGCGTGGTCGATCGCGATCTTCGTCAGGCCGGGCCAGACCTCCGCCAGCACCGCGTCCCGGCGGTCCGGGTCGTCCCAGGCGGCCGCGATCGTGCGCAGCCCCGCCTCGAGCGTCGGCAGCTGCCGGGCGAGGTGGTCCAGCAGGACACCGGCCCGCGCGAGGAACATGCCGGCGTTCCACCGGTAGTCGCCCGTCGCGAGGTAGGCGGCCGCGGTCTCGGCGTCGGGCTTCTCGGTGAAGCCGGCCACGTGCCGGGCGCTCGGGGCGTCGTCGACGCCGAGCGCCCCGGACGACCGGATGTAGCCGAACGCCGTGGACGGGCCGGTGGCGGTGATGCCGATGGTCACGACGTACCCGGCGCGCGCCGCGGCGACGCCCTCGGTGACCGCGGCCCGGAACCGCGGCAGGTCCTCGATGACCTGGTCGGCCGCGAACGACCCGAGCACCACGTCCGGGCCGTGCCGCTCGGCGAGGATCGCCGCGGCGAGACCGATCGCCGCCATGGAGTCGCGGGGCGACGGCTCCGCGACCACCTGGCCGGGGCCGAGCTCCGGGAGCTGCGCCGAGACCGCCGCCGCGTGCCGGACGCCGGTGACGACGAGCACGCCGTCCCGGCCGGTCAGCGGCAGCAGCCGGTCCACGGTCGCCTGCAGCAGCGTGCGACCGGTGCCGGTGAGGTCGTGCAGGAACTTCGGCGACCCCTGGCGCGAGACCGGCCAGAGCCGGGTGCCGGCACCGCCGGCGGGGACGACGGCGTGGAACCCCGGGAGCGGGGTGACGGGCGCAGGGGCCTCGGAGGCGGTGGACATGCGCGCCACCCTACCGAGGGCGGGCGCGGACGATCGCCGGCGCCGGGGTGCCCGTGGCGCATGCCGCCGCTGGATCCGCGCCCAGCGGGTCCGCGCCCCCGACCAGGGACTTCGGTCCCTCATCGGGTGTGCGCTTGGTGACAGTAGGGCCGTTCCGGTCACCGGCACCGGGCCGGACGGCGCACGATCACTACAGTGATCTGACCGGACACTGCAGTCCCGCCCGAACTCGCCAGGAGGCCATCCGTGCCCACGGTGCCTGCCACGCCGACCGGCCCCCCAGTCGCACGCCCCCGCGCGACGAAGCGGATCCCCGGCGGCACCCTCTACCGCGGCCGCGAAGGCATGTGGTCCTGGGTCGCCCACCGGGTGACCGGCGTGCTGATCTTCTTCTTCCTGCTCGTGCACGTGCTCGACACCTCGCTCGTGCGGGTGTCCCCCGAGGCGTACGACGCGGTGATCGGCACCTACAAGAACCCCGTCATGGGCCTCGGCGAGGCCGGGCTCGTCGCCGCCATCGTGTTCCACGCCTTCAACGGGGTCCGGATCATGCTCGTCGACTTCTGGGCCAAGGGCCCGAGGTACCAGCGCGTGATGCTCTGGG
>DAMBCY010000579.1:0-1803 GCA_032056255.1 Cellulomonas sp.
GATCGGGTTCAACCTCGCCCCGGCGGCGTGGGGGTCGTGCAACGCCGAGGGTGCGTGCAGCGGCTTCCGCGCCGCGCCGGTCACGGCGCTCGCCACCCTGGTCGCGATCGTCATCTCGGCCGTGCTGTTCCGCGGCATCCTCGGCCGGCTGTCCATCCTGGTGGGCGTGCTGGTCGGCTACGCGGTCGCCTGGGTGCGCGGCGAGGTCGACTTCGCCGACGTGTCCACGGCCGCCTGGTTCGGCCTGCCGGAGCTCGTCACCCCGACGTTCGAGCCGCGGCTGCTCGGCCTCTTCCTGCCGGTGGTGTTCGTGCTGATCGCCGAGAACGTCGGCCACGTGAAGTCCGTCGCCGCGATGACCGGCAAGAACCTCGACGACCTCACCGGCCGCGCGCTGCTGGCCGACGGGCTGGCGACGACGTTCGCCGGGATCGGCGGCGGGTCCGGCACCACGACCTACGCCGAGAACATCGGCGTCATGGCGGCCACGAAGGTGTACTCGACCGCCGCCTACTGGGTCGCCGCGGCCACGGCGCTGGTGCTGAGCATGTCCCCGAAGTTCGGCCAGCTCATCGCCACCATCCCGGACGGCGTCCTCGGCGGGGCGACCACCGTGCTCTACGGCATGATCGGCGTGCTCGGCGCCCGCATCTGGGTGCAGAACAAGGTCGACTTCTCCAACCCGGTGAACCTCACCACCGCGGCGGTCGCCCTGGTGATCGGCATCGCGGACTTCACCTGGACCGCCGGCGACCTGCAGTTCGCGGGCATCGCGCTCGGCACCGCCGCCGCGATCGGCGTCTACCACGTGATGAGCTCCGTGGCCCGCTGGCGCGGCACGACCCAGGAGCCGGCCTCGCCCGCCTCGGTCCCGGGCGGCACCGAGCTGGAGCGCTGAGCCCCGCTCAGCCCTCCGCGGCGGGGGCCTCCGTCGCGGCGTCGGCGGCCGGGGTGGGCGTCGGACGGGGGACCGCCCGGACGCGGTCGAGCGCGACGCAGCCCTCCGGCACGGCGAACGGCTGGTCCGCCGCGAGCACCACGTCGGTCGCCGCGACGAGCGCGTTGTAGGTGGCGCCGACGACGACGTCCACGGACGCGTCCTCCCGGTCGTCCAGCACGAGCTGCGGGGAGTCGAACTGCGCGGCGAGGGTGTACGCCGCCGCGACGCCCTGCGTGCCGAACTGGATCAGCGCGGTGTCGGCGTACGCCGCGTACCCGGCGGCGGAGGCGTTGCCCTCGGCCGCGATCACGAACCCGCGCGCGGCGAGCGCGTCCGCGGTGTCGCCCGCGAGCCCGGACCGGCTCGTGGCGTTGAAGACGCTCACCGACACCTCCCCGTAGGGCACGGGGGTCGCGCCCTCGGGCGGGCACGGCGAGTCCTCGGCGGCGAGGCCCGTCGGCTCGGGCGACGTGAAGTCCCGGTCCAGGAACGGCAGCGAGAGGTTGCCGGTGTAGACGGCGCCGGCACCGAGCGCGGCGACGGCGAGACCGCCGAGCAGCACGCCGAAGACGACGGCCTGGCGCTCGCGGGTGTGCCGACGGCGGCGCCTGCGGGCGGCCTCCGGGGTGCGCTCCGTGCTCATGCGGTCTCGTCGGTCTCGATCACGAGCACGCGGGCGTGCAGGACGGGACGCTGGTGCAGCGCGGCCCGGACGGCGCGGTGCAGGCCGTCCTCGAGGTACAGCACCCCGCGCCACTGCACGACGTGCGCGAACAGGTCGCCGTAGAACGTCGAGTCCTCGGACAGCAGGTTGTCCAGGTTGAGGGTGCGCTTGGTGGTGACCAGCTCGTCGAGGCGCACCT
>DAMBCY010000580.1:0-1802 GCA_032056255.1 Cellulomonas sp.
GGGGCGGTCCGGGGGGATCGGGTCGGGGTGGGTCGGGTCAGATCGAGTGGTGCCGGTCGGGGTCGTGCACGTGGTGGTGGGTCGCGACGCCGAGGCCGTCCAGCAGCTCCGCGCGCAGCTCGGCGAGCCGGGCGTCCGCGCGGTCGCGGGGCCGGTCGCCGGGCACGTCGACGACGGCGCGCACGGAGGTGCCGGTCTCCGCGGGGGAGCCGAGCAGCACGACGCGGTCGGCGAGGTAGAGGGCCTCCTCGACGTCGTGCGTGACCAGCAGCACGGTGGTCGGGCGGTCGGCGCGCACGTCGAGCAGCAGGTCCTGCATCCGGAGCCGGGTCAGCGCGTCGAGGGCGCCGAACGGCTCGTCGAGCAGCAGCACCCCGGGCCGGCGGGCCAGCGCGCGGGCCAGCGAGGCCCGCTGCGCCATGCCGCCGGACACCTGCCGGGGCCGCAGCCGCTCGGAGCCCGCGAGTCCGACGAGCTCCAGCAGCCGGGCCACCTGCTCGGCGCCCTGCGCGCGCGGTGTGCCGCGGGGGACGCCCAGCGCGACGTTCTGCGCGAGCGTCCGCCAGGGCAGCAGCCGGGGCTCCTGGAACGCCACCGCGGTCCGGGGGTCGTACGAGGTGACCGGCGAGTCGCCGATCAGGATGCGCCCCGCGTCGGGCGCGTCCAGGCCGGCGACCTGGCGCAGCAGCGTCGACTTCCCGCAGCCGGACGGGCCGATCACCGCGACGACCTCGCCCGCGGCGATCTCCAGGTCGACGCCCGCGAGCACGGTGCGCGGGCCGGTCGGCGTCGCGAAGGTGCGGGCGACGCCCGACAGCGTCACGGGCCGGGCGTCGGTCGCCGAGGTGCCGGCCGTGTCGCTCGGCTCGCGCGGCGCAGTGGTGGCGGAGGTCGTGGTCATGGGGATCCCGGTCGTCGGGCCACGGGCGTGGCGCGGTGCGGTGCTGAGGACGCTGGGGGCCGTCGGACCCGCGGGGCGCGGGTCGGGGCCGCGGGTGCCGCTGCGGCGTGGGCGCCGTCCGAGGGCGTCGGGAGGACGCGGGTCAGGCGGTGCGGCGGGAGCGCAGACAGCTCGCCACGGGGCGACAGCAGCGACACGAGGTCATCGGCCGGCCCGGGCGCTGGGTCGTGTGCAGCTGCATCGACCGGGCCACGGGCCTGCCTCCTCTCGCTTTGTCTCAGGTGCCGAGACACAAACGTTCACGTCTCGGGATCGCCTCCGACCTTAGCGGCCCGCCGGCGATGCGACAACTCCCGTTGCCGCCGGACGTGCCCGGGGGACCGCCGGCGCGAGGGCGGGACCGCCGGTCCGCGGGGAGCGCGGCAGGCGTCCGCGGCGACGCCCGTCGTGGCTCCGGGGCTCAGCGGCGGCTCGCGCGCAGCAGGGCGTGGCAGGCCAGGCCCGCGACCAGGCCCCAGAAGGCCGCCGACACCCCGCCGACGCTCACGCCCGAGACCGTGACCAGGAACGTCACCGCCGCCGCCTCGCGGCGTCCGGGTGGGCCGAACGCCCCGGCGAGAGCGGACGCGAGCGTCCCCACCAGCGCGAGCCCGGCCGCCGCGACGATCAGCCCGGCCGGCGCGGCGAGCGCGACCGCGGCCACCGCCGCCGAGCCCGCGCCGAGCAGGACGTAGCCGAGGCCGGCGACGACCGCCGCCCGCCAGCGACGGCGCGGGTCCGGGCCGCCCTCGGGGCCGGCGGCGAGCGCCGCGCTGATCGCCGCGAGGTTGATCGCGTGCCCGCCGAACGGCGCCGCCAGCACCGACCCGAACCCGGTCACGAGCATCACGGGGCGCAGCGG
>DAMBCY010000581.1:0-1795 GCA_032056255.1 Cellulomonas sp.
GGCAAGGTCGAGACGGACGTGCAGGCGCACATCGAGGGCGCACAGGCCAACATCGACGACCTGATCAGGCGGAATCAGGGCAAGGTCATCCGCCTGACCGCCGAGGTCTCCAGCAGCGGGAACCCGGTGTACGTGACCGCCGCTGGCACACGGCTCGAGGCGGCGGGGCATGTCCTGGCGCCGATGGCCGCAGGCGGGATCCCTGGAACGGCGCTGGACCCGATCGCGCAGATGGTGCCCCCGAACACCTGGCGAGTCGTCGGCGACCGCATGGACGTGCCCGAGGCGTACGTCCCGCTCGACGGATCTGCGCGCTCGTGGGCGATTCTGCGCGAGGCGATGCGGCGCATGCCTGGGGCCATGGCTGACGGCGGCCTGATCTCCGCGGCCTCCGCCGGTACGGCGCTCGTAGGCATCTCCATCGAGGGGACCCTCGACCTCGGCGGCGGTCTCACTGGGCAGATCCGTGGGGTCGTGAAGTCCGAGCTCGCCGATCGAGACGCCCGCGACCGATGGGCCAACGCCCGGTGACCGCGACCCTACGCAGGAAGGCGGATCGACGTGCCCAGCTCGCCTGATGGTGTCCTGACCGCGGTGTTCGACCCGGCGTGGGCGAGCGTGCGACTGACGGTCGACGGCGCGCAGTGGCCGTCCGGGGCGCGCGAGAACCTCGCATCGAACCCCCACGCGGCGTCGACCACGAACTGGGGGATGCAGCTCGGCACCGGCGAGGGCATGTCCTCGTGGGCCATCGACACCACACCGGGGGCTGGGCCGGAGGGCCGGACGGGCTTCCTGCGCCGGACGGTGACCACCGCGAAGACCGGCGGCAACTCAGGGATCTACTACAGGGAGGCGGCGGCGCCCCTGTCGGGTGTGGCCGGGGACGTCCGGGTCCTGTCGACGTGGGTGATGTTCTCCCACGCGGCGACCGTGTCGCTGCAGGGAACGCTGCGCCTCGGGTCGACCTCCGTGACGACCGCGACTGCGCCGGCGGTCGTGGTGCCCGCGAACGCCTGGACGCGGCTTTCGGTCGTGGTGACGGCGACGGGTACCTACGACGGCGCCCAGGCATGGGCGTCGCTGTCGGCCGCGAGCGTCATCCCCGTGGGTGGGTGGTACGCCGGGGTGGACGTCCTGATCGAGGTCGGGTCGGTGCTCCGCCGCTGGTTCGACGGTTCCCACCCCACGGGGCTGTCCCCGCTGGAGGTCGTGGCCTGGACCGGCGCGGCGAACGCGTCGACGTCTACGTCGACGGTGCCGGCGGTGGATGCGGTGACGATCTCCCGGCAGGTGCCGGGTGGGGCCGCGATCGCCGTGCGCGGGGCGGAGGCCCTGCCGGCGATCGGCGGGTACTTCACCGGGTCGGACCCTGAGGCACCGCTCGAGACGACGGTGAACTACCGGGTCGAGGGGTACGCCTCCGGGGTGCTGGTCGCCGCCGCGTCGGTGATCGTCGACACCACGGGCGCCGAGCCTGGCATGTGGGTCAAGGTCCCGGGGCGGCCCGAGCTGACCGTCCGCGTGCCGATCCGGGAGATCGGCGAGGTCACCTCGGTCACGATCGGCGGGGTCTACCAGATCGCCGGCGGCGGGTCGGTCTCGCAGACGACCGCGCAGTGGTCCGGGACCGAGTCCGACCGGGCACAGGTCGTCCTGGCCGCGAGCGTCGGGCAGATGCTGGACCGCCTGCGCGCTGTGCTCGACGCGGGCAGGGTGCTGCTGCTGCAGCCCGTCGGCACCAGTGACCTCGACCCGGGCTGGTACTTCGTCGCCTCGGTCTCGCGCGTCAACC
>DAMBCY010000582.1:0-1780 GCA_032056255.1 Cellulomonas sp.
TGTTCCCGAAGTTCGTGTACGCGCCCGCCGAGCCGTCCCGGCCGAGGCCGGAGTGCATGGTCGTGACGGTGTTGGGGGTCAGCCTCGCGAACGTGAACGGTCCCGGGTCCCCGGACGCGACCGGCTGGAACGCCAGGTAGTCGACGTTCGCGACCCAGGACTTGTCCGCGGTGCCGCGGAACACCAGGTAGACGTCGTTGACGCCCTCGAGCGCCGCCGTCTCCTCGGCCGTGAACGGGTGCGTGAGCTGGGTGTAGTTCGCCCACCCGTTCGTCGTCGGCAGGGCGATCGTCGTCACGAGCGGCCCCGAGGCCGACCCGGTCCGCAGCTCCACCTTCGCGCTCGCCGAGGCGGACCCCGGGTTGTGCGCGTAGGCGATCAGCAGCGAGGACAGCTCGGCCTCGCCGAAGTCCAGGCCGCGGTACGCGATCCACGAGTCCGGCGCGACGCCGGCCAGGACCGTGCCCGAGCCGCCGCTCTCCGTCTTGAGGGAGCCGCCGGACCACAGGTCGTACGCCTCGGCCTGGAGCGTCCGGTACCCGCCCTCGCTGAGGGCGAGACCGTCGGCCGCCGACCGCAGGTTGACCAGCGCCTGGGTCAGCGCGTCGTCGGTGGCCGCCGCGTCGGCGAGCACCGACCGCGCCGCGTCGACCGCCGTCTGCAGCGCGGCGAACGAGGCCGCCGAGTAGCTGCCCGCCCCGATCAGCCGGACCTCGTCGTAGAGCGCCTGCAGGTCGGCCCGCGCCCGGGAGGCCGGGGCGATCGTGAACGGGTCCATCGCCGTCGTGCCGGGCCCGGACACCTGCGCGGCCGTGGCGCCCGAGAGCGCCGCGTCGGACAGCCGCAGCACGAACCGCGTCGTCGACGCGCTCGACAGCGTCCCGGAGAACACGACCCGGGCGGTCGTGCCGCCGGTCCGGGTGACGGCCGCGGTCACGCCGGCGTCGAGGCCCGGGAAGTCGACCGAGCCGGCGGGGAGCTCCGCGCCCGTCCCCGCGAACAGCACGCCGCCGCGCAGCGTGAGGTCGACCGTCGCGTCCACGACGCCGTCGGCGCTCGCGGTCAGGGTCGTGGTGCTGGGCGTGATGCCGTACCCCGTGAACCGGACCTTGAGCGCGAGGGCGCGGTCCGCCGCGCCCGGGGCGGTGCCGGAGAAGGCGCCGGTCCCGAGGGTGACCACCAGGTCGTCCGTCGAGTCGTCGACGAGGTGGCCGACGGCCCGTCCGGTGAGGGTCAGGTCGAGGGTGCTCGCACCCGTCCGGACGGCCTTGACCGCCAGGCCGGCGGGCAGCCCCGTCGCGGTCACGTCCGCGGACAGGTCGGCCCCGTCCGCGCCGCGGAAGGTCGCCCCGGTCACGGTGACGCCCACGGCGTCGCCGATCGAGCCGTCGTTCGCGTCCGACTCCGCGAACACGCGCGTCGCCGTGCTGACCGCGCTCGACGGGTCGTAGACCGAGCTGGGGACCTCGTCGCTCATCGAGTACGCCATGGGGCCGTCCGCGCCCCAGGTGGAGGCCTCGCTCCCCATGTCGAGGTGCACCGTGCCGCCGGCCATCAGCTCGTCGTAGGTGAGCCAGGTCCGGTTCAGCGGGGCGCCGTTCAGGGTGGCGTCCTGGATGTAGAAGCTGTCGGCGCTCACGCCGTCGGCCTCGATGACGAAGTCCGTCCCGCCCGGGTAGTGCAGGGTGGTCTTCTCGAACAGCGGCGACCCGATCTGGAACGAGTCGGAGCCCGAGGTGACCGGGAACAGCCCGAGCGCGCCGGAGACGAACACCGACGA
>DAMBCY010000583.1:0-1777 GCA_032056255.1 Cellulomonas sp.
GCGGCACGCCCGCACCGAGGCCGACGTGCCGCCCGCCCCCGCCGGGGCGACCGCCCCCGCGGCTCCCGGTGCGCCGGCCGGCGCGGCCTGGGCGCCCTACCGCGGCGGGCCGGCGTTCCTCGCCCACCTGTCCGCCGGCGGGTCCCCGCGTGCCGCCTGGTCCGCGCTGCCCGGACCGGCGGGGGAGCGGTGGCCGGACGCGGTCGCCCAGGCCGTCGCCGCGACGCTCGCCGGCGGGCGCGGCGCCCTCGTGGTGGTCCCCGACGCGCGGGACGTCGAGCGGGTGTGCGCGGCGCTGACCGCGGCGGGTGTCCCCGCCTGGCAGCCCGACGCCCCGGACGCCACGCACGTCCGTCTCATGGCCGACGACGGGCCGGCCCGGCGCTACCGCGCGTACCTCGCGGCCCTGCGCGGGCACGCGCGGGTGGTCGTCGGCACCCGGGCCGCCGCGTTCGCGCCGGTGCGCGAGCTCGGCCTGGCCGTGTGCTGGGACGACGGCGACGACCTGCACGCCGAGCCCCGCGCCCCGTACCCGCACGTCCGCGAGGTCCTCGGCCTGCGCGCGGAGACCGAGGGCTGCGCGCTGCTGCTCGCCGCGCACAGCCGGTCCGTCGATGCCCAGGCGCTGGTCGCGTCCGGGTGGGTGCGTCCCGTGGCGGCGGACCGCGACGTGGTGCGCGCCCGGACGCCCCGGGTGCGGGCGCTGACCAGCGTCGAGCTGGCGCGGGAGGGCGCCGCGGCAGCCGCTCGGCTGCCCGGCCAGGCGTGGCGCACGATCCGCGAGCGGCTGGCCGACGGCCCGGTGCTCGTGCAGGTGCCGCGCGCCGGCTACCTGCCCGCCGTGGCCTGCGCCCGCTGCCGCGAGGTGGCCCGGTGCGCGCACTGCCACGGCCCGCTGCAGCTGCCGTCGGGCGACGCCGCGGCGCAGTGCGGCTGGTGCGGCCGGCTCGCGACGCAGTGGCGCTGCGACGCGTGCGGGAACGGCTCGTTCCGCTCGGTGGCCGTCGGGTCGGACCGGACGGCCGAGGAGCTGGGCCGGGCGTTCCCGGGCGTGACGGTCCGGACGTCGGGGGCGCGTGCCGCGGGGGGCGTGCTCGCGGAGGTCCCCGACCGACCGGCCCTGGTCGTGTCGACCACCGGTGCCGAGCCGGTGGCGCCCGGCGGGTACGCGGCGGCGATCCTGCTGGACGCGGCGGTGAGCACCGGGTCGTCCTCGCTGCGGGCGACGGAGGACGCGCTGCGGCGCTGGCTCGCCGCCGCGGCCCTCGTGCGGTCCGCCGGGGACGGCGGCGTGGTGCTGCTCGTGGGCGACGGGGCCGAGCGACCCACCCAGGCGCTGGTGCGCTGGGACCCCGTCGGCCTCGCGGAGCGGGAGCTCGCGGAGCGCACGGAGGTGCGGCTGCCGCCGGCCGTCCGGGTCGCCGAGCTCACCGGGACGCGGGAGGTCGTGGCGGCGGTGCTCGCCCGCGTCGCGCTGCCGGCGGGGTCCGACGTGCTGGGGCCCGTGCCGCTGCCCGAGCCGCTGGTGCCCTCGGGTGCCGGGGCGGCCGCGGTCCAGGCCTCGCTGGACCCGCCCGTGCGCACCCTCGTGCGGGTGCCCGTCGCGGACGGCAGGGCGCTGGCCCGGTCGCTGGCGGCGTCCCTGGCCGTGCGGAGCGCCCGCCGCGAGGGCGGGTCCGTCCGCGTGCGGCTCGACCCCGAGGAGATGCTGTGACGCGGGTGGACGCGGTGGTGCTCGACCTGGGGAACGTGCTCGTGCGCTGGGACGCCGCGGCCG
>DAMBCY010000584.1:0-1762 GCA_032056255.1 Cellulomonas sp.
AGCAGCAGAAGATGCTCATGTACGTCTTCCCGCTGATCTTCGCCTTCTCCGGCGTGAACTTCCCGATCGGTGTCCTCATCTACTGGACCACGACCAACCTGTGGTCGATGGGCCAGCAGTTCTACACGATCCGCAAGATGCCGGCCCCGGGGTCGCAGGCCGAGGCCGCGATGCAGGCGCGCAAGGCCAAGCGGGCCGCCGCCAAGGGCATCACCCTCGAGGAGGCCGGCGGCACCCCCTCGATCGAGGAGCGTCCGGTGTCCGGGCAGCGCCAGCAGCCGGTGCGCAAGGACCGGGCGAAGAAGCGCCCCACCGGTCCGGCGGTCCCGGGGGCGGCCGCGGCCGCCGTCGAGCCGTCCGGGAACCGGGTCGAGCCCGTCGGGGCCGACGAGGGCACCTCGTCCGGCGCCGCACCGGGTGCCGCCACGACTCCGAAGAAGAAGCGCAAGGGCACCGGCGGAACCGGGACGGGCGCGCGGCGCCCCGAGATCCCGTAGGCCCCGGCACGTCCGCCACGACTCAGACCTCGCGCCCCGGGCGCGGCACCGTTCCCAGCAAGGAGCTGACATGACGACACCGACCGACGCCACCAGCGAGGCCGGCGCGACCCGACTCGAGGAGGAGGGGGAGATCGCGGCGGACTACCTGGAGGAGCTGCTCGACATCGCGGACCTCGACGGCGACATCGACATCGACGTCGACCACGGGCGCGCCGCGGTCGAGATCGTCGCCGAGGAGGGGACCGAGCGGGCGCTCCGTCGTCTCGTCGGGGACGACGGCGAGGTCCTCGACGCGCTGCAGGAGCTGACCCGGCTCGCCGTCCAGGCGAAGACCGGCGACCGCAGCCGGCTGATGCTCGACATCGCGGGCTACCGGGCGGGTCGCAAGATCGAGCTGGTGAAGGTCGCCGAGGAGGCCATCGCGAAGACGCGGGAGTCCGGCGCGGCCGTCTCGCTCGAGCCGATGAACCCGTTCGAGCGCAAGGTCGTCCACGACGCCGTCGCCGCGGCCGGCCTGACCTCCGACTCGGAGGGCGTCGAGCCGGGGCGCTACGTGATCGTGAAGCCCGCGGAGTAGTCGCGGAGCAGTTCGTCAGGAAGCGACGAGAGGCCGGTCCCGGGTGGGGCCGGCCTCTCGTGCGTCCGGGCGCGGTGCTCTCAGGGCTTCCTGACGAAGGGGGGATCGCCCCGGAGAATGGCAGGAAGACGTCGGGGGACGGGATTCAGACACCTGGTCCGGGATCGGGAGCCCCGTGCGGGACCGGCGTCGCGACCGGCCACCGAGCTGCCGGTGACCCGTCCGTGCGCGTCCAGCTGTCAGGGCTCGAGGGTGATCGACGTCGAGCGAGGCCGGGGCCGTCTGCGGGGGATGAGGGCGGGTCTCCGCCGACGACCGATCGGACACGGGAGGCGGGGCGGTGCCGCAGACGGTGCGTACCCGGCGGGGCGCTCCGATGGTGAGTCGTGACGAAGATTTCGTGCTCGACGTCGGTCGGGAGGTGTGCCGGTGGTCGACCGGCGGTCGCACCGTCGGGCGGGCGGTACCTCGCTGTCGGGCGGCACTGCCCTGTCGGTGGCAGCGGTGTGGACGGGAGGGGTCGTCGTCGGCGGCCTTCGCGCGAGTCGTCCGCCGCCTGTGATGCGCCGCTCCGGGGAAGGGTTCGGGCGGGGCTCGGACGGGCGCTGCGCGGGTGCGTGGACGGAGGTCTGCACGCCGGTGGCGGGGCCCGTGGGCGCACGGCGGAGGGCGAGGGTGTCCGGGC
>DAMBCY010000585.1:0-1738 GCA_032056255.1 Cellulomonas sp.
GGCGAGGATCCCGACCAGCGGGGGCAGGCGGAGCAGCACCGCGACGAGACCGCCGAGCAGGGCGGCGCCGAGGTACAGGGCGGCTGCGGCCACGGGGGGTCCTCTCGCGTCGGCGCGGGGTGGGGGTGCGGACCCATTGTGCCTGGTCCCCGTCCCCGGCCCGACGCGGTCGTCAGCCCACGGGATCGGGGCTGCTCACCGCGAACCACGGCTCGAGCTGCGCGGCGGGCCCGGGCCTGCCGTGCAGGTACCCCTGGGTCAGGTCGCACCCCAGTGCCCGCAGGACGTCGAGCGTCTCCGGGTCCTCGACCCCCTCGGCCACGACGCGCAGGCCGAGGCGGTGCGCGAGCCCGATCGTGCCCGCGACGATGGCCCGGGTCCGGTCGTCCCGGGTCAGCTTGGTGGTGAACGACCTGTCCAGCTTCAGCTCGTCCGCCGGCAGGTCGTCGAGGTAGGCCAGGGACGAGTAGCCGGTGCCGTAGTCGTCGATGCTGACCGTGATCCCCAGCGCGGCGATGCGCCGGACGACGTCGATCGCGAGCTCGGGATGCCGCATCAGGCTGGTCTCGGTGATCTCGACCACCAGGCTCCGGGCGGGCAGCTGTGCGCGGCGCAGCGCGTCCCGCAGCGCGGCGAGCAGCCCGGGGTACTCCAGGCACGAGGCCGACAGGTTCACCGCGACCCGCACGTCGATCTCCCGCTCCCGCCACCGGGCGGCCTGCCGCGTCGCCTGGTCGAGCACGGTCCAGGTCAGCGGCGTCATCAGGCCGTGCTCCTCCGCGAGGTCGAGGAACGCGGCGGGCATCAGGAACCCCCGGCGGGGATGGTCCCAGCGGACCAGCGCCTCGACCGCCGTGAGCGTGCCGCTCGCCGCGTCGATCTGCGGCTGGTAGTGCAGCACGAGCTCCCCGACGTCGTCCCGCCCCTCCTCGAGCATCGCGCGCAGGTCGGCGGCGAGCTCGCGCCGCGCCCGTCCGCGCGCGTCGGTCTCGTGGTCGTACAGCTGCACGCCGCCGCCGGCGCGTTTGGCGACGTACATCGCGGCGTCGGCGCACCGCAGCAGCTCGCCCTCGCGGTGCTCGCCGAGCAGGGTGCTGGCGACCCCCACGCTCGCCGCGACCCGGATGACCCGGCCGTCGACCGCGACCGGGAGCGCGACGGCGGCGCAGATCCGGGACGCGACGGCCGCCGCGCGCCGCGGATCGGGGTCCTCGAGGACCACCGCGAACTCGTCCCCTCCGAGCCGGGCGAGCAGCGCGTCCACGGGGAGCGTCTCGTGCAGCCGCGTGGCAAGGGACCGGATCACCTCGTCACCGACCTGGTGCCCGTACCGGTCGTTGATCTCCTTGAACCGGTCGAGATCGACCACCAGCAGAGCCGCCCCCTGCTCCCGGAGCGAGAACGTGTCGACGGCCTCGATCAGCGCACGGCGGTTGGCGACACCGGTCAGGGCGTCGGTGCGGGCCTCGATCCTCGAGGACGCGAGCGCGGACAGGTCCTGCATCAGCCGGAGCACCCTGCTGCCGGCGGCCACCGCCCCGGCGGCGGCGAGGACCGCGACCAGCGGCGACCCGCCCGCGACGAGCGCGTCGACCGCGAGGATGCCGACGCCCGAGCCGATGACGACCACCGCACCGAGCGTGGTCGCGCTCGACGAGGCGTACGCGGCGGCGCGCGGCGCGTCGCCCATCGTGCTCGCCCCGGCGACGGCCAGCGCGAGCAGCGTCCAGGCGGCGAT
>DAMBCY010000586.1:0-1729 GCA_032056255.1 Cellulomonas sp.
CGAACAGGAACACGGTTGCTGCCTCCTTGCGAGCGGTGCCGACGCGTCCCGCGACGGCGCTGACGAACACGAACCGAGCTGCGGGGTGCTACGAGGGGGTCGCGGGGCCGGGCAGCCGCCCGACCATGTCGAGCCGCAGCGTCTGGCGGACGAGCGCGGCGAGCACGGCGTCGGGCACCTCGGGCTCGGTGCGCACCAGCCCGACCAGCCCGTGCACGAGCACGACGAACGTGGCCCGCACGTGCTCGATCGCCAGTCCGTGCCGGGCGGAGTAGGCCTCGACGGTGGTGACCTGCAGGGTGTCGACCACGGCGGTCACGGCCCGGTCGAGGAACCGCTGGTAGAGCGCGGCGTTCTCGACGCGGTGCAGGTCGGCGCGCAGGGGGTCGTCCGAGCGGGTCTGCGCGCGGAACAGGTCGACGACGTCGTGCAGCGCGCCCTCGATGTCCCCGACCGTGCGACGGGCGTCCCACGCGCGGACGGAGTCGGCGAACGCGTCGACCCGGCGGTCCAGGACGGCGTCGAGCAGGTCCTGCGTCGTCGGGAAGTAGTGGTAGACGAGTCCGCGCGTGACGCCTGCGGTGCGTGCGACGTCGCTGACCGTGGTGCGGCTGATCCCCCGGTCGGCGTACGCGCGCTCGGCGGCGTCCAGCAGCTCCTCGCGGCGGCGCTCGGGGTCGAGCACCGTACGGGCGGGCGTGGGGTCCGGCACCGGTTCGCCTCCTGCGGTCGATCGGGCACCCCCGACGCTAGGACTCATTGACACATCGTCAATGGGACGATCGTCCCTGCGCCACTTGGTCGTCCGGCCGGTACGACGGCCCCGGCGGCGCGACCCGCACCGGGTCTGGCAGGCTCGGCCTCGTGATCGACTCGCTCGTCCCGGAGGGGTTCCGCGACGTCGTCGCCGACCGGCCGTGGCTGCTCGTCCTGGTCGTCGGCGCCGTCGTGCTGGTGCTGCGTCTGCTGCACGGAGCCGGCGGACCGGTCGCCCGGCCCGGCGAGGTGTGGTTCGCGATGGTGCCGTTCCGGGAGGGCGGCGGCGCGAAGGACCGGCCGGTGCTGGTCCTGTCCGCGCACCGCCGCACGGTCACGGCCGCCCGGCTGACCTCGCAGGACCACGGCGACCGCCGGGAGTACGCCCACGTCCCGACCGGGATGCCGGGGCTGACCGAGGACAGCTGGATCGACCTGCGGCCCGTCGACCTGGACCGCTCCGCGCTGCGACGTCGCACCGGGGACGCGGGCGACGCGTGGGTGCGCTGGTACGAGGAGCAGGCGGCGTCGCGTGACCTCTGACGCCGACGGCGCGCCGATCGTCCTGACCGACGAGCTCCGCACCGCCCTCACCCACCTCGAGGAGGGCCGGCACCTGTTCCTCACCGGCCGGGCCGGCACGGGCAAGTCGACGCTGGTCCGGCACTTCCTGGCCGGCACCCGGCGCCGGGTGGTCGTCGCGGCGCCCACCGGCATCGCCGCGCTGAACGTCGACGGGTACACGATCCACCGGCTCTTCGGCTTCCTCCCGACCACCCACCTCGGGGACGTCGAGGGCGGCGCCTACCGTCCCGGTCGATTCGCGGCGACCCTCGCGTCGCTGGAGACGCTGGTGCTCGACGAGGTGTCGATGGTCCGCGCCGACCTGTTCGACATGCTCGTCGCCGCGCTGGAGCGGTTCGGGCCGCGCCCGGGCACGCCGTTCGGCGGCGTCCAGCTGGTGCTCGTCGGG
>DAMBCY010000587.1:0-1720 GCA_032056255.1 Cellulomonas sp.
CCCCTCGTCGGCCGCGACGCGCAGCGCCAGGTCGAGCACGAAGTCGCGGCCCTGCCGCTGGAGCTCCTCGGCGTCCTCGAGCAGGACGGCCGCGCCCGCGAGCCCGGGCAGCGGTGCCGAGGGGTCGTGCGCCCGCGCGCGCACCTGCTCGCCCCGCAGGGCCACCACCTGCCGGACCGGGGCGTCCAGGTCGCCCTGGCCGACCAGGTCGAGGTCGCTCGTGCCGGGCAGCGTGACCAGGTCGGCGACGGTCACGACACGCGTGGCGCCGTGCTCCTCCCGCGCCTCGTGCGCCTCCCGCACGTCGCGAGCCCCCGGCGCCTCCCGGGTGCCGGGCGCCTGGCCGGCCGGGCTCACGCGGCCACCTCCTGCCGCCCGCGGTCGAGCAGCGCCCGGCCCGCGGGCCCGTACCAGGGCGCCGCCACGGGCAGGCGGTACACCAGCACGTCGGTGCCGGCGAGCAGGCCGGTCGCCAGCACCGGGCGCAGCGTCCGGGCGTCCAGGACGCCGATCACGTCCGGCGACCCGGCCACGGGACGTCCGTCCACCGCGCAGTGGTCGAACTCGGTGTCCGCGTCCAGCCGCACCACCCCGTCGGGCCCGACGACCGCGGCCACGAGCCGCCCGCCGGACCGCTCGACGTGCCGCACCGCGCCGCGGGCGACGACCTGGACCCCGAGCGGCGCGAGCGCCGCGGCGACCCGCTCGCCCGCGTCCGGACCCGGGGCGACGCCGAGGAGCGCCGCCCCGAGGTCGGTCGCGCGCCGGACGCTCCCCGCGGTGCCGGCCCCGCGCAGGTCGCCGACGGTGGTGGGGTAGAGCGCCGCGGCGGCCCGGCCGCCGAGGGACGGCAGCAGCCCGCGCACCAGGCTCTCGACCTCCCCGCCGCCCGCCCGGCGCACGACCAGCACGTGACCGCTCGGCGACGCGAGCGCGACCGGTCCGGTCGGTGCGCCCGTCAGCGCGAGCAGCGTCTGGTCGATGCGCGGCAGCGCCCGGCCCATCAGGTCGGCGTCCAGCAGCGGCAGCCCGGTCTGGCGGGCGGCGGTCGCGGCGCTCAGCGCGTTCTGGCCGCCGATCTCGAGCGCGACCAGCGCCGCGAACGCCGTGCCCGTCTCGACGGCGAGCGCGTCGACGGCCGCGGCGAGCTCCCGGGACGGGACGCGCTCGCGCCCGATGAGCGGGGCGCCGATCTGGGCGACGGCGCACGCGCGGGCGTCCGCGGGCAGATCGGCCAGGTCCGCCACGGTGACCGCCGGGGCGGCCGCGTCCGCCCCGCCGTCGTCCGTGTCGCCACCGCCACCGCCACCGAGCAGCGCCGCCCCGAGGGCGAGTGCGTCGACGTCCGGACCGGCGAGCTGCCAGGTCATGGGGTTCCTCCCGGTGGGCGGATGTGCACAGTGCACGGGATGGCGGTGCTCCATTGTGCAGCATGGCCGATGCGGTCTCCGTCGTGGTCTTCCTACGCTCGCCTCCGACCCAGCGCCTCCCCCTCCTGGAAGACCGAGGTTCCCGCTATGTCCTCGCGTTCGCGCCTGTCCCGTCTCCGCTCCGCCGGTGTCGCCGCCGGCCTCGGTGTCACGCTCGCCGCCCTCGCGGCGTGCGGCTCGTCCTCCGGCAGCGGCGGCGACCCGGACGACCCCGTGACCCTGACGATGTACATGTGGACGAGCTCCCAGGCGGAGGTCGACGCCTGGACGTCCGTGGCCGACCTGGTCAC
>DAMBCY010000588.1:0-1694 GCA_032056255.1 Cellulomonas sp.
CAAGTCCTACGGCGACCTGACCGTCCTCGACGGCGTCGACCTCGCGGTGCCTGCCGGCACCGTCACCGCCCTGCTCGGCCCGAACGGCGCCGGCAAGACGACCGCGGTCGGCATCCTGTCCACGCTGCTGCGCGCCGACGCCGGCACCGTCCGCGTCGCCGGGCACGACGTCGCGACCGACCCCGGAGCGGTGCGCGCGGCCATCGGCGTGACCGGTCAGGTGTCCGCCGTCGACGACCTGCTCACCGGCGCCGAGAACCTGCGCCTCATGGCCGCGCTGCACCACCTCGGCCGCCGCGCCGGCGCCGTGCGGACCGCGGCCCTGCTGGAGCGGTTCGGCCTCGCCGACGCGGCACGCAAACCGGTCTCGACCTGGTCGGGCGGCATGCGTCGCAAGCTCGACCTGGCGATGACGCTCGTCGGCACCCCGTCCGTCGTCTTCCTCGACGAGCCGACCACGGGCCTCGACCCCCGCAGCCGCCGGGCCCTCTGGGACGAGGTGCGCGCCCTCGTGGCCGGCGGGACCACCATCCTGCTGACCACCCAGTACCTCGACGAGGCCGACCAGCTCGCCGACCGCGTCGCCGTGCTCGACGGCGGGCGCATCGTCGCGGAGGGCACCCCCGCCGACCTCAAGTCCGCGCACGACGCCGGATCGCTCGACGACGTCTTCCTGCGGCTGACCGACCCCGGCACCGCCGAGCCGTCCCCGGAGGAGGTGGCCCGGTGACCACGACCACGACCGCCGGCTCGGGACCCCGCGCTGTCACGCCGCGCCCGGTCGCCGACACGCTGACCATGCTGCGCCGCAACCTGCTGCGCGCGGTGCGCTACCCAGGACTCACGAGCTTCACCGTCGCCATCCCCGTCGCGCTCCTGCTGCTGTTCGTGTTCGTCCTCGGCGGGGCGTTCGGCACCGGGGTGACCGCGGGCGTCACCCCCGGTGCCGCCGGCCGCGCGGCGTACCTCGACTACATCACCCCGGCGATCCTGCTGTTCGCCGTGCTCGGGGCCGCGCAGAGCGTCGCGATCACCTCCGCCATGGACGCCACCGGCGGGATCATGGCCCGGTTCACGACCATGGCGATCTCCCCCGGCTCCGTCCTCGGCGGTCCCGTGCTCGGCACCGTGGTCCAGGGCGTGCTCGCCGTCGCGCTCGTGCTCGGCCTCGCGGTCGCGCTCGGCTTCCGGCCCGACGCCGGCCCGCTCGGCTGGCTCGCCCTCGCCGGCCTGGTCGTCGTCGTCACCACGGCGTTCACCTGGCTGTGCGTCGCGCTGGGCCTGTCCGCGAGGTCCGTCGAGACCGCGTCGAACACCCCGATGCTGCTCACCGCCCTGCCGTTCGTCGGCAGCGGGTTCGTCCCCGTCGCGACGATGCCGCCGGCCGTCCGGTGGTTCGCGGAGCACCAGCCGCTCACCCCGGTCATCGAGACCGCGCGCGGGCTGCTCGCCGGCGCGGTGCCCGGCACCGGCACCACCCTGCTGGCGCTGGGCTGGTGCGTCGCGATCGGGGTGCTCGGGTACGTGTGGTCGCGATCGCTGTACCGACGCGAACGGCGCTGAGCCGCCCGGCGTCCGCCACCGGCCCTCCGCCGTCTCGTCGCGGCACCGGGTCGCGCGGGATCGGGTCCGTCGCGGGCTACAGGTACTGGCCCGTGCTCGTCACGTTCTCGATCCGGCGCGAGGCCTCCTCG
>DAMBCY010000589.1:0-1688 GCA_032056255.1 Cellulomonas sp.
GGGTGCCCTGGTAGAGGCCGGCGCCCGAGGGCTCGAAGACCTCGGGGTCGGCGTTCGTCCAGCCGTTCGCGGTCCGCGGCATGAGCAGACCGACGTCCTCGACGCCGGTCCCCGAGGCCAGGGCCTGCGGGTTGCTCTCCAGGGCGGCCGCGTTGAACAGGTTGACGTAGTTCGTCGAGCGGTCGAGGTACCGGGCCGCGTCCTCCGCCTTGCCCAGCTCGGTCGCGATGACGGACATGGCCCAGTCGTCGTACGAGGTCCCCACGGTGTCGGCGACCGAACCCGAGATGAAGCCGAGGTCCGTGTTGGCCGCCGTGTAGCTCCCGGCCGAGTTCTTCACCAGGGACGGGTACGCGGCCTCGAGCCCGCGCAGCTCCGCGCCCTTGCTGAGGGCGTCGGCGATCACGACCGCGGCGCGCTCCCACCGCACGCTCGGCACGGACTGCGCGAGGCTGCCGACGGAGCTCGCCCCGCTGTTGGTCATCTGGGCGAACAGGTCGACCAGGGACTGCGCCATGTCGCGGTACGCGTCCGGGTAGATCGCGGCGATCGAGGAGTACTTGCGGAAGTCGTCCCACAGCGACCAGGAGTCGTAGTGGACGTAGCCGTCCGCCTGGTAGATCTTGCCGTCGACGCCCCGGTAGGTCCCGTCGGTCGACGTCGCGTTCAGGGGCGAGCCGTTCATCCGGTACAGGTGCGTGTAGAGCTGCGTCTTGAGGTCGCCGGTGGGGTCGTCGTCGGCCCCCTCCTCGATCTCGACCACGCCGAGCGCCGCGGTCCACTCGGCGGTGGCGGCCGCGCGGACCTCGTCGAAGCCCAGCCCGCCGATCTCGGCGCGCTGGTCCCGCTGCGCCTGCTCGACGCTGATCGGCGAGAGCGTGACGTTCAGGCCGACGTGCGTGCCCGCCTGGACCGGGAAGGACAGGACCGCCCCGATGTCGGTGCCGTCCTGCGTCTTCTTCGCGGCGCTGAGCCCGTCGGTGCCCCAGGTGCTCACGCCCGACGCCCGGGCGGTGGTCTCGGCGTAGTAGTACAGGGTGGAGCTGGAGTTGTAGAAGTAGGCCTTCATCGAGCCGGACAGCGTCGTCCGGCCGTCCGAGGTCGTGCCGACCTCCAGCGTGGCGCCCTGCCGGGTGCCGAAGTTGTTCGCGAGGTCGACGACGAGCGACCCGGTGCCGGCGCTGGCGAAGGTGTAGTCCTGCACCCCCGTGCGCGTGTCCGCGGTGACCCGGGCGTCGATCTTCTTGCCGGACTCCGTGAGCCCGACCTGGTAGTACCCGGGGCTCGCGGACTCGTCGGAGTGCGAGAACGTCTTGTCGTAGCTGCTGGTCGTCGGGCGCGCGGTGTAGGTCTGGTAGGTCGGGGAGACGAGGAAGTCCCCGCCGGCGCCGTTCGCGCCGACGCCGTCGAGCTGGATGGCCGTGAAGCCGCGCAGCTTCGTCGCGGCGTAGTCGTACCCGACGTGGTTGCGGGGGTTGGTGAGCGGGGTGATCTTCGCGAGGCCGTGCGGCGTGAACGCCCCCGGGCCGTCGTGGCCGTAGTCGCCCTCGGTCGAGATGAACGGGTTCACGAGCTGGGTGACGTCGGTCGCCGGTGCCGCGGCGGCCGGCTCGGCGTCCCCGACGACGGGGACCACGAGCGCACCCGCCAGCACGGCCAGCACGGTCGGGAGGACCACAGGCCGTCGG
>DAMBCY010000590.1:0-1667 GCA_032056255.1 Cellulomonas sp.
GGACTACGGCCAGCTGCTCAGCGGGACCCTGATCTCGGTGGTGCCCGTGCTCGCCCTCTTCCTGTTCCTCCAGCGGCACTTCGTCTCGGGACTGCTGGCAGGATCGGTGAAGCAGTAGCACGACGCCCGCAGGCCGGAGGAGCGCTTTGACGAACGCCGTACAGGACGACACCCCGCCCTCACGCAAGAAGGGCGGGCGCTCGCCCCTCGGCAGCACGAGCCTGGCCGTGGTCGCCGAGCTCGCCGGCGTCAGCGAGGCCACCGTGAGCCGCGTGCTGAACCGCAAGTACGGGGTCTCCGCAGCGACGCGCGCGACGGTCGAGGACGCCCTCCGGCAGGTGGGCTACGAGCGGCCCAAGACCCGCGAGCTCGTCCTGCTGCTCACGCCGAACCTCCGGAACCCGATCTTCGCGCACCAGGCCGAGCGCATCGAGAGCGAGCTCACCCCGCACGGCCTGAAGACGGTCATCTGCCCCGTCTACCCCGGCAGCGTCCAGGAGCGGGAGTACGTCGAGTCGCTCATCGACTCCGGCGTCGCCGCGATCGTCTTCCTGTCCTCGAGCAACACCATGGTCCACGCCGACCACCGCGTCGTGCAGCTGGTCTCCTCGCGCGGCGTCCCGTTCGTGAGCATCAACGGCGGGTTCGAGGAGCATCCCGGCCCCGTCGTGTCCACGGACGACTGGCGGGCGGCGGACCTCGCCGTCGGTCACCTGTACGACCTCGGCCACCGCCGGATCGGCCTGCTCGCCGGCCCGGTCGGCAACATCCCGGCCGACCGGCGCGTCGAGGGCTTCGTGCAGGCGATGGAGCGGCGCGGCCTGCCCGACCCCGAGGACTCCGTGGTCCGCCAGCACTTCAACTTCGAGGGCGGCAACCAGGCGGCCGCCCAGCTGCTCCGCACCGGGACGACAGGGATCATCGGCTCGTCCGACGAGATGGCCCTCGGCGCCTACCGCGCCGTCGAGCGGAGCGGCCTGTCGGTCCCCTCCGACGTCTCGGTCATCGGCTACGACGACTCGCCCTTCCTCGACTACACGGCCCCGCCGCTGACGACCGTCCGGCAGCCGGTGGGGCTGATCGCCGAGAACGTCGGGTGGATCGTCGGCTCGATGATCCAGAGCCGCGCCGTCGACACCGAGGAGATCCTCATCGCCCCCGAGATCCGGCTCCGCGCCTCCACCGCCCCGCTGCGGGCGGGATAGCCCGCCCGGGGGCGCCGCGTGCGTGGTCCCGCCGCGCGCCGGCCGACGTCAGGCCGGAGCGGGGGCCTCGGCGTCGTCGCCCCCGAGGATCCGCCGCAGGTACGCGTACGTCAGGTCCCCGACCGTCTGGTCGTGCTCGTGCGTGTAGCCGTGCTTCTCGTACAGCGCGAGGTTCTGCACGGAGTCCCGGCCGGTGAACACCCAGACCTCCTCCACGTCCTCGGGCAGGTGCGGGAGGATCGCGAGCAGCAGCCGGGTCCCGACCCCGTGCCCCTGCTGGTCGGGTGCGACGGCGAACCGGCCGAGCGTGGCCTTCTTGCCCTCGAGCACCACGCGGATCGACCCGACCAGGCGGTGCCCGGCCCAGGCGCCCAGCGTGACGACGCCCTCGGCGGCGAGGTCGGTGCGCAGCTCGCTGAGCGTCTGGGTCAGCGGCGGGATGTGCGGGTCGTCGTAGTGCTG
>DAMBCY010000591.1:0-1661 GCA_032056255.1 Cellulomonas sp.
ACCGACACGAGGAGTGACGATGAGGTCCTCACGCACGACGGCGATCGCCCTGACCGGCGCGCTGTCCATCACCCTGCTGGCCGCGTGCAGCAGCGGCGGCTCCGACGAGGCCGGCGAGGGCGACGGCACCAGCGGGGGCACGACGACCCTGCGCGTCGTCTCCCTGCTGCCGGGCTCGGAGCAGGCCGCGTTCGACGCGTTCGACGAGCAGGTCGCCCAGTTCGAGGCGGAGAACCCGGACATCGACGTCCAGCCGGAGGAGTACGAGTGGAAGGCGACGACGTTCGCCGCCCAGCTCGCCGGCGGGACGCTGCCGGACGTCTTCGAGATCCCGTTCACCGACGGCAAGACGCTGATCGAGAACGGCCAGCTCGCCGACATCGACGCGCAGTTCCAGACGCTGCCGTACGCCGACCAGTTCAACCCGAACGTGCTCGACGCCGGCACGGGCGAGGACGGCAAGGTCTACGCGATCCCGGCGAAGTCCGTCTACGGCATCGGCCTGCACTACAACCGGACGCTGTTCGAGCAGGCCGGGCTGGACCCGGACGACCCGCCGACGACGTGGGCCGAGGTCCGCGAGGACGCGAAGGCCATCGCCGACGCGACCGGTCAGGCGGGCTACGCGACGATGACCCAGAACGGCACCGGCGGCTGGCAGCTGACCGTCGCGAGCTACGCCCGCGGCGGCCGGGTCCAGACCACGAACGGCGACGGCACCTTCACCGCGACGCTGGACAACGACGGCACGAAGGCCGCCCTGGAGTACCTGCACGACCTGCGCTGGGAGGACAACTCCATGGGCGCGAACTTCCTGCTCGACTGGTCGAGCATCAACCAGGCGTTCGCGGCCGGCCAGATCGGCATGTACACCTCGGGCTCGGACGTCTACACCTCGCTGGTGCAGACCAACGCGATCAACCCCGACGACTACGGCCTGACCGCGGTGCCGCTCGAGGGCGACGACGCGGGCGTGCTCGACGGCGGGACGCTCGCCGCGGTGAGCACCTCGGCGGACGACGCCCAGAAGGCAGCCGCGGTGAAGTGGATCGACTTCTACTACCTGCGCAAGCTGACGGACGAGGACGCGGCGGTCAAGGACGCCGAGACGCTCGTCGCCTCGGACCAGCCCGTGGGCACCCCGGTGCTGCCGATCTTCAGCCAGGAGCAGCTGGAGACGTCGCAGGAGTGGATCGCCGACCTCGTCAACGTCCCGCTGGACCAGATGACCGGCTTCACCGACGTGATCGTCGACCAGCCGCTGATCCCGGAGCCGTCGGGCTCCACGCAGGAGGTGTACGGCGTGCTCGACACGGTGGTGCAGGCGGTGCTGACGGACGAGAACGCCGACATCGACCAGCTGCTGGCCGACGCGAACGCGAACGCGCAGGCGATCCTCGACAAGAACGCGAGCTGACGTGACGTCCCTGCCTCACGAGGCTCGTCCGGCCCGTCCGCGGCGGACCCAGGCCCGGCGGACCCCCGCCACCTGGGTCCGCCGCGGCGGGCTGAGCACGCTCGTGTTCGCCCTGCCGGTGCTGGTGGTCTTCGGGCTGTTCTCCTGGCTGCCCATCGGCAGGGCGATCGTGATGAGCCTGCAGGAGACGAACCTCGTCACGACGTCCTGGGTCGGGCTGGAGAACTTCCGGACCGTGCTCACG
>DAMBCY010000592.1:0-1652 GCA_032056255.1 Cellulomonas sp.
ACCTCCGGCTCGAATGGCGCGCCGAAGGGCGTGGCGGTCACGCACCGGTCGGCGGCGGCGTTCGTGGACGCCGAGGCCCGGCTGTTCCTCCGGGGCGCGCCCCTGGGGCCGCGCGACCGGGTCCTGGCCGGCCTGTCCGTCGCGTTCGACGCGTCCTGCGAGGAGATGTGGCTGGCCTGGGCGCACGGCGCGTGCCTGGTCCCGGCGCCGCGCGCGCTGGTCCGCACCGGCATGGACCTCGGGCCGTGGCTCGTCGCCCAGGGGATCAGCGTCATCTCCACCGTCCCCACGCTCGCGGGGCTGTGGCGCCCCGAGGAGCTGGCGGGCGTGCGGCTGCTGATCTTCGGCGGCGAGGCGTGCCCGCCCGAGCTGGCCGCCCGGCTCGCCGTCGGCACCCGCGAGGTCTGGAACACCTACGGCCCGACCGAGGCCACCGTGGTCGCGTGCGCGGCACGGCTCACCGGCGAGGGTCCGGTCCGGATCGGCCTCGCGCTCGACGGCTGGGACCTCGCCGTGGTGGGGCAGGACGGCACCCCGGTCGCCGACGGCGAGACCGGCGAGCTCGTCATCGGCGGCGTCGGGCTGGCGCGCTACCTCGACCCGGAGAAGGACGCGCAGCGGTACGCCCCCGCACCGGCCCTCGGCTGGGACCGGGCGTACCGCAGCGGCGACGTCGTGCGGCTCGACCACGCCGGGCAGCTGTTCGTGGGGCGCGCGGACGACCAGGTGAAGATCGGCGGCCGGCGCATCGAGCTCGGTGAGGTGGACGCGGCGCTCGGCGCGCTGCCGGACGTCGCCGGGGCGGCCGCGGCCGTGCGCCGCACGCCGGCGGGCACCGCCGTGCTCGTGGGCTACGTGGTGGCGGCGCCCGGCACGGACGTGGACCTGGCGGACGCCCGCGCCCGGCTGCGCGCCGTGCTGCCCGCGGCCCTGGTGCCGCAGCTCGCCGTCGTCGACGCCCTGCCGACGCGGGGCTCGGGGAAGGTCGACCGGGACGCGCTGCCGTGGCCGCTGCCGGGTGCGGGTGCCGCACCCGGCGCGGCGGACGGCCGGGGACCGACCGGGTTGACCGCCACCGGCGCGTGGGTGGCCGAGCGCTGGACCGCCGCGCTCGGCGCGCCCGTCGCGGGGCCGGACGAGGACTTCTTCGCCGTCGGCGGCGGCAGCCTGGTCGCCGCGCAGCTGGTCTCCGCCCTGCGGGAGCGGTACGGGACGGTCACCGTCGCGGACGTGTACGACTTCCCGCGCCTCGGCGACCTCGCGCGCCGCCTGGACGAGCTGGAGCCCGTCGAGCCCGCGGAGCACCGCGAGGTCCGTCCGACCCCGCTGCGCGCCCAGGCGCTGCAGATCCTGCTCGGCGTCCCGCTGGCCGCGCTGGTCGGGCTGCGCTGGCTGGTGTGGCTGCTCGCGGCCGAGCAGCTGCTCGCGCTGACCGGGCTGGTGCCGTGGGTCGTGCCCGTGGCCGGCTCCTGGTGGTGGCTGGCGGTCGGCTGGCTGGTGCTCATCAGCCCGCTGGGGCGGATGGGCACGACCGTGCTGGTGGCGCGCGCCCTGCTGCGGGACCTCGAGCCCGGCCGGTACCCGCGCGGCGGGCAGGTGCACCTGCGCCTGTGGTTCACCGAGAGCTGGGCGGCTGCGGCGGGCGCCGAGAA
>DAMBCY010000593.1:0-1615 GCA_032056255.1 Cellulomonas sp.
GGACGTGTCGCTGCGCGGCGCGGTGTCCATCGCCCGCCGCTTGCAGGACCCGCTGGCCGAGCTGGTGAAGATCGAGCCCAAGGCCATCGGCGTCGGCCAGTACCAGCACGACGTGAAACAGAGCGAGCTGGCGCGCACGCTGGACGCCACCCGCCGGTACGCGGCCGAGTGCCGCGAGCTGGGCGTCGAGGCCGTGCGCTTCGTCGCCACCTCGGCCTCGCGGGACGCGGAGAACCGCGACGAGTTCGTCGCCGGCGTCCGGGAGGCGCTGGGCGTCGAGCCCGAGGTGGTCGACGGCGTCGAGGAGGCGGCGCTGTCGTTCCGCGGCGCGACCGGCGTCCTCGGCGCCCGGCACCCCGGGCCCTACCTCGTCGTCGACCTGGGCGGTGGCTCCACCGAGGTGGTCCTCGGCGAGCGCACCCCCGACGCGGCGTACTCGATGGACGTCGGCTGCGTGCGGATCACCGAGCGGCACCTGCTCACCGACCCGCCGACCGCCGCCGAGGTCGCCGCCGCGCGGGCCGACGTCCGTGCCGCCCTCGACGTCGCGGCGCAGCACGTCCCGTTCGGGCGCACCGCCACCCTGGTCGGCCTGGCCGGCTCGGTCACCACCGTCACCGCGCACGCGCTGGGCCTGCCCGCGTACGACCCGGTCGCGATCGACGGGGCCGTGCTCGGCGTCGACGACGTGGTCGCCGCGTGCGACGACCTGCTCGTCCGCGACCGCGCGTCCCGCGCCGCGCTGGGCTTCATGCACCCCGGGCGGGTCGACGTCATCGGTGCCGGTGCGCTCGTCTGGCGGGAGGTCGTCGAGCGGGTGCGCGCCGAGGTCGCCGCCGCGGGCGGCACGCTGACGCAGGTCGTGACCTCCGAGCACGACATCCTCGACGGCATCGCCTGGAGCATCGCCGCCCCCCGCCCCTGACCCACCCGCACCCCCGTCGCCCCCCGACCCCCTCGCCGACCCCCTCGCCGAGATCGGTGTGTCGCCCGCGAGATCGGTACCCGCGGAGCTGACCTCGGCGCCGACACACCGATCTCGACGCAGCCGCTCCGCCCTGCGCGGCGCACGAGATCACGCGCCGAGAGAGGGGCTTGCCGGTGCTGGAGGTGGCCGGGAGGTCCTGTCCCGGCCCGGGGGCCCGATCTCGACGCAGGTGCGGCGCAGGTGCGGCGCAGGTGCGGGGTGGGGGCGGGGAGCGGGTAGGGCGGGGGTGCTGCGACACGCGCGGTATCGAGGTTGCGCCGGTACCGCGGAATCTGTACTACCGTGTGTCCTGCGGGAGCCGAGGAGGGTCGGCTCCCGCGCCAGGCAGCCGGAGGTGCCGCGTCGCAGGGGGCCGCGGCACCTCCGGAGGACCCGGCCGCCGCGAGCGGCCGGACGGGACGCGGGAGGCACGGTTGGACACGACGCAGCTGCTCAAGGGGGTGCTCGACGTCGCGGTGCTGGCGGTCGTCGCGGACGAGGACGGGTACGGCTACGACGTCGTCCGCCGGCTCCGCGCCGCCGGGCTGACGGAGGTGGGGGACGCGTCCGTGTACGGCACGCTCCGCCGGCTGTACTCCCAGGGCGCGCTGACGTCCTACGTGGTCCCCAGCGACGAGGGCCCGCACC
>DAMBCY010000594.1:0-1611 GCA_032056255.1 Cellulomonas sp.
ACGTGCTCAGCGTCATCGAGGCGACCCTGGACAACCCGCGACCGGTGCTCATGGCGCAGCAGTTCAAGGCCCGCGGCGAGGCCGTCGCGGCGATGAAGGCCGACGGCATCGAGTACGAGGAGCGCATGGCGCTGCTGGAGGACGTGTCGTACCCGAGGCCGCTCGCCGAGCTGCTGGGCGCCTCGTTCGCGATCTACAAGCAGACGAACCCGTGGGTGGCCGACCACGAGCTGTCGCCGAAGTCCGTGGTCCGCGAGATGCACGAGCGAGCGGCGACGTTCGCGGAGTACGTCTCGCTCTACCAGCTGGACCGCACCGAGGGCGTGCTGCTGCGCTACCTCGCGGACGCGTTCCGGGCCCTGCGGCAGACGGTGCCGGACGACGCCCGGACCGAGGAGCTGCACGAGATCATCGAGTGGCTCGGCGACCTGGTGCGTCGCACCGACTCCAGCCTGCTGGACGAGTGGGAGCGCCTGGCCCACCCGGAGGACCTCGACGACGCGACGGTCACCGCGTCCCGCCCCGAGGACGACGCGCCCCCGCCCGTCACGACGAACCGCCGCGTGTTCCGCGCGCTGGTCCGCGGCGCGCTGTTCCGCCGGGTCGACCTCGCCGCGCGCGAGGCGTACCCGGCGCTGGCGGCGCTGCGCGACCAGGACGCGTCGGACGCCCCGTGGACGGCGGACCGGTGGGGCGACGCCCTCGACCCGTTCTACGACGACCACGACGAGATCCTCACCGGCCCCGCCGCGCGCGGGCCTGCGCTGTTCCAGGTCGACGAGCGGCCGTCCGCGCACGGCGAGGCGGGCACCCGGGGCGAGCTCTGGTTCGTCCGGCAGCTGCTGGACGACCCGGCCGGCGACCACGACTGGCGGATCGACGCGCTGGTGGACCTGCCCGCCTCGGACGCCGCGGGCGAGGTCGTGCTCCGGGTGCTCGACGTGGGACCGCTCTGACCTGCGGCTTCCGCTGGAATCGTTCCAGGTAAGGGCAGGCAATCCTGCGTTTTCGCAGGTCAGGGCAGCCTTTCCTGTGATGACACGGTGTCAGAACCGGCCTACGGTGGCTCGCATGAGCGCCCTGTCGACCCACCTGCTGGACCGTGACGTGACCGCCGCGCCGCTGCGTGCCGCGACCCCGGCGGCGGCCGTGGCCGGCATGCCCGCGGTCGGCGTCCCCGCGCTCCCGAGCGCCGAGCGGCTGAACTGGCTGCGCGCCGGCGTGCTCGGGGCCAACGACGGCATCGTCTCCGTCGCCGCGACCGTGGTCGGCGTCGCGGGTGCCGCGACCGGCGTGGCCACGCTCGCCGTCGCGGGCGTCGCCGCCCTCGTGGCCGGCGCCCTGTCGATGGCCGCCGGCGAGTACGTGTCCGTCAGCAGCCAGCGCGACGCCGAGCGGGTGCTGCTCGCCCACGGCGTCCGCGACGCCGAGGACGACCTGACCAACCCCTGGCACGCGGCCCTCGCCTCGCTGCTCGCGTTCGTGCTCGGCGGCGTCGTCCCGCTGCTCGTCGTCCTCGCCCCGTGGGGTTCCGGCACGCGGATCGTCGCGACGTTCGCGGCAGTCGTGGTCGCGCTCGTCGTGACCGGCTCGGTCAGCGCCCGGCTCGGC
>DAMBCY010000595.1:0-1596 GCA_032056255.1 Cellulomonas sp.
TGGTGGTGACCTCGCCCGCCACGTGCACCAGACCGGTCGTCACCATCGTCTCGACCGCCACGCGGGCGTCCGGGTCCTGCGCCAGGATCGCGTCCAGGATCGCGTCGGAGATCTGGTCGCAGACCTTGTCCGGGTGGCCCTCCGTGACGGACTCGGACGTGAAGAGGCGCATGTCGGCTTCGGTCATGCGCTCAGGCTAACGGTCGTCAGCCCCGCAACCGCGCGGCCACGGCGTCCCAGATCGCGTCGGCCACGTCGTCCTTGCTGCCCTCGGCGTGCGCGACGGTCTGCCCGGCGGCGTCGAGCAGCGTGACGGCGTTCTCGGCGGTACCGAAGCCGCGCCCCCCGCCGACCGCGTTGACGGCCAGCAGGTCGGCGCCCTTGCGCCGCGCCTTCGCCCGTCCGTGGTGCAGCACGTCGCCGTCCGCGTCCCCGGTCTCGGCCGCGAAGCCCACCACGAGCTGCCCGGCGCGGACCGGGTCCGTGACCAGCTCGGCGAGGACGTCCGGGTTCTGCACGAGCTCGAGCGGGGGCGCCGAGCCGTCGTCGGCCTTCTTGATCTTGTGCGCCACGTCGGCCGCGGGCCGGAAGTCGGCGACCGCCGCCGCCATGACGACCACGTCGGCCTCGGCCGCGGCGGACCGGACGGCGTCCCGCAGCTGCGCCGTCGTCTCGACGGGCAGCACCTGGACGCCGGCGGGCGGGCGCACGGCGAGGTTCGCGGCCACGAGCGTCACCTGGGCGCCGCGGGCGAGCGCGGTGCGGGCCAGCGCCACGCCCTGCCGGCCCGAGGACCGGTTGCCCAGGAACCGCACCGGGTCCAGGGGCTCGCGGGTGCCGCCGGCCGACACGACGACCCGCCGCCCGCCGAGGTCCGCCGCGCGGGGCCGGCCCTCCGCGTCGACGAGCGCGAGGGCGGCCGCGACGACGGCCTCGGGCTCGGGTAGCCGGCCGGGACCGGAGTCCGCGCCGGTCAGCCGCCCGGAGTCGGGCTCGAGGACGTGCACGCCCCGCTCGCGCAGGGTCGCCACGTTGGCCCGGGTGGCGAGGTGCTGCCACATCTCGGTGTGCATCGCCGGGGCCAGGAGCACCGGGCAGGTCGCCGTGAGCAGCGTGGCCGCGAGCAGGTCGTCCGCGCGGCCCGACGCCGCGCGCGCGAGCAGGTCGGCGGTCGCCGGCGCGACGACCACGAGGTCCGCCTGCCGGCCGAGCCGGACGTGTGCGACCTCCGGGACGTCGTCGAGCACCTCGGACGTGACGGGGTGCCCGGACAGGGCCTCCCACGTCGCGCGCCCGACGAACTCCAGCGCCGCCCGGGTGGGCACGACGCGCACGTCGTGCCCGGCCTCGGTCAGGAGGCGCAGGACGTGCGCGGCCTTGTACGCGGCGATCCCGCCGGCGACGCCCAGGACGACGCGCACGTCCGGGTCTCAGGCCTCGTTCGCGGTGACCGTCAGCAGGCCGGCGTCGATCTCGCGCATCGAGATGGACAGCGGCTTCTCCTGCGGGCGGGTCTCGACCAGCGGGCCGACGTACTCGAGCAGGCCCTCGTTGAGCTGCGAGTAGTACGCGTTGATCTGGCGCGCGCGCTTGGCC
>DAMBCY010000596.1:0-1577 GCA_032056255.1 Cellulomonas sp.
CGAGCGCGACGGCCGTGAACACGTGCGGGTCGAGCAGGTGCAGCCGGTCGTAGTTCGTGATGACGATCGGGGTAGAGGCGGTCTCCACCTCGGAGGCGTCGTGCACGTAGGTCACAGCGACCCCGACGCGCCGGGCCTCGTCGATCGTCTGCTGTACGACGCCGAGCGGCGCGAGAATGAGGCCGGTACCCCCCGCGTGCGCGAGCAGTTGGGTGAGCCACGCGAGCTCGATGCGGGTCTTGCCGAGGCCGGTGTCAGCCCAGACCGCGGCACGGCCGCGGCCGACCGCCCAGGCGACGATCTGTCGCTGGAACGGGAACAGACCGTCGGCGAGCACGAGGTCGTCGGGGTGGACCTCGACGCCCGACGTGGGGGCCGGGCGTCGCTTCGAGGCGAGGAAGTCGGTGTAGGTGGTCATCGCCCGTCCTCCTCGGTCTCGAGGTAGACGTCGCCGCCGCGAACGATCAGCCCGGTGATGGCGGCTCCGACGGTGGTGCCGGGGAAGTCGGCCGCGGACCGGGCGCTGCGGACCGGAGTCATGACGTACACGCGGGCGCCGTCGGGCACCGATGCGAGCGCGTCGGTCAGGTCGGCTGCGGTCATGGGGATGGCGGTCATGCGGCACCTGCCTGGGTTGGCTGGGCGGCGAGCTGCTCGGGCTCGCCGTACTGGATGGCGGCGCGCTGCCGCGGGGTGAGGCGGATGCGCCGGTCGGGTCCGCTGCCGTAGCGGGTGAGGCGGGCGCTGCGGCCGTGGGCGGCGATCGCGGCGTTGATGGCGTCCTCGCGGCTGGTGGCGGTGACGGTGAGGAACCCGCGGGTGGCCTCGGTGGTGTAGGGGACGCTCCAGCGCCCGAGCCCGGTCATCGCCGGGCCTGCGGACGGATCGGGATGACGAGGTACGTCGTGTCGTCGGCGGGCTCGCCCTGGGCGTCGGCGCCGCGGACCTCGATGGGTCTGGTGGCGGGGACGGTCGGGTCGGCGGCGAACAGCACGCGCGGGCTGTCGAGGACCCCCAGGACCTCGGAGAGGTAGGCGGCGTTGACGACCCACTGGACGGTGAGGTCGCCGTCGGCGTCGAGCGTGGTGGACGCCTGGCCGCGGTCGGCGGCGGCGCCGACGGTAACCGCGTCGTCGGTGACGTCGATGACGACGGTCGGGGTGGTGCCGTCGGCGGCGAGCCTGGCGGTGGTGATCGCGTCGGCCAGGGCGTCCCGTTCGACGGTGACGCTGCCTCCGCGGTCGGACCACAGGCGGGGGAGGTCGGGCCAGTCGCCACCCTGGGAGAGTGTGACGGTGGTCGTACGGTCGGCGGCGGTGAGGGTGAGCCGGTGCTCGTCGACGCCGACCTCGACGTTGCCGGTGAGGCCCTTGGTGGCGGCGCCGACCGCCCCGGCGTTGATCAGCACGTCGAGCGCCTGCCCGCCCCAGGGGGTGTGGACCTGCGCGGCCCGATACCGGTCGGACGCCCACGCGGTGAGGTGCCCGTCGCTGGCCTCGATCCGGATGCGGGTGAGGTGTGGGAGCTTCTCCTGGTCGCGGGCCGCGCAGACCGCGGCGGCGTGGATGACCTCGGCG
>DAMBCY010000597.1:0-1575 GCA_032056255.1 Cellulomonas sp.
CGCAGCTCTTGCCCTTGGCCTCCACGCCGAAGATGAACTTCTCGAGGATCGCCTTCTCCTTCTTGCTCGCCCGGTAGGCGTGCAGGATCGCGAACTCGGCCAGCGCGGCGGCGGAGATGTCGTCGTCCAGGATGACGGCCTGCTCGGAGGCGCAGATCATGCCGTTGTCGAAGGACTTCGACAGCACCACGTCGTTGACGGCCCGCTTGAGCTTGGCGGTCTTCTCGATGTACGCGGGCACGTTGCCCGCGCCGACGCCGAGGGCCGGCTTGCCGCAGGAGTACGCGGCGCGGACCATCGCGTTGCCGCCGGTCGCGAGGATCGTGGAGATGCCGGGGTGGTTCATCAGCAGCCCGGTGGCCTCCATCGAGGGGGTCTCGACCCACTGGATGCAGTGCTCGGGCGCGCCGGCGGCGACCGCGGCGTCGCGCACGACCTGCGCGGCGGCGACCGAGGACCTCTGCGCGTTCGGGTGGAACGCGAAGATGATCGGGTTGCGGGTCTTCAGCGCGATGAGCGACTTGAAGATCGCGGTCGACGTCGGGTTGGTCACGGGGGTCATCGCGCAGATGACGCCCACGGGCTCGGCGATCTCGGTGATGCCGTTGATCTCGTCGCGGCTGATGACGCCGACGGTCTTCAGCGACGCCATCGAGTTGGTGACGTGCTCGCAGGCGAAGATGTTCTTGACGGCCTTGTCCTCGAAGACGCCGCGGCCGGTCTCCTCGACGGCCAGCTCGGCGAGGTGGCCGTGCTGGTCGAGGGCGGCGACGGCGGCCTTCTTGACCAGGCGGTCGACGTCCTCCTGCGTGAAGTGTGCGTACTCGGCCAGCGCCTTGGTGGCGCCGTCGACCAGCTGGTCGATGGCTGCCGCGGTGTCGCTGCTCGTCGTGGTGGTCACGGGGCTCTCCCGAGGGTGGTCCGATGAGGGGGTGAGAGGGCTCCGTCGACCTCACGGGCAGCACGCTATCGAGAAACTTTTCACAAAGTCTGGGACCGGAGTCCCGTGGGACCAAGGTCCGTGGGGCGTCTGCGCAGGTCAGAGCCGTGACATGGCACGCAGAAAGTTTGTGCGTCGGTTCACGAGCGGGGCGTCGCCGGGGCGCGGAGGCCCGGGGGCGCCGGCGTGACGGGTCCGCGCCCGGGACGGACGACGCCCGCCCGGGGCGCGCGGCGCGCTGCCCGGGCGGGCGTCGGGTGCGGCGTCCGGCCGCGGGCGTCAGTCGTGCGCGAGCGGCGGCGGCGTGAGGACCGTCGGGTGGTCCGGGACGGTCGCGGTGAGGAACGTGCCGTCCGCGCGCCGGTTGCCCTCGATGTCCCGGACCGTCGGCGTGCCGATCAGCCGCGGGGCGGGCGCGAGCGCGACGACCACGGGGTCGCCGGCGGTGACCTTGACCTGCTCGCCGCGCACCACCAGGTCCGCGGCGTCGCCGTCCTCGACGGTCAGCCGCAGCTCGGTGTGCCGGACGTCGACGCGCACCCGGGTGCCGCGCAGCGTGATCCGGAACGTCAGCCCGTCCCACAGCTCGGGGAGCCGCGGGTCGAGCGACACGACGCCCTCGTGGTCCCGCATGC
>DAMBCY010000598.1:0-1021 GCA_032056255.1 Cellulomonas sp.
TGAGCAGCCGGTACCTGGACAGCATCGGGTCGGGCTACGACGCGCTCAACGCGGTGATCGACGACTCGCAGAGCCGGTGCCCGGACGAGTCGATCGTGCTGATCGGCTACTCGCAGGGCGCCCTCGTGGTGCACCGGTCCGCGGCGGTGCACGCCTCGGACCCGGACAAGTTCGCGGGGATCGTGCTCGTCGCGGACCCGGCCCGGAACGGGGAGGGGGCGGTGGCGCTGGGCACGGCGGCCGCCGGGACCGGGCTCACGGGCTGGGCGGGAGACGTGTCCTCGCTGCCGCTGGGCGCGCTGCTCCCGATCACGACGTCCGTGTGCAACACCTTCGACGTGGTCTGCGACACGGCCAACCTGCTCGGCACGTCCGAGGCCGCCCTGAACTGGCTCGGGGCGGTGAGCGCCGGAGTCGAGGTGCACACCGCGTACACGGGGACCGCGGTCCTGCAGGATGCGGCCGCCCGCGTCGCCCAGCGGCTCCTCGGCTATGCGGTGCCGGCGCAGACGGTGTACGACGTGCCGATCGGCTCGCCGTACACGGTGCAGCTCGCCGCCAAGCCGATGGCGGACGGCACGTCGGCCACCTGGCGGTTCGACCCCGTGTCCACGGCGCCGCCGCACGCGACGCTCACCGCTGCGGGTGCCCTGACGGGGACGTTCGGCCAGCAGGGCACGGTCAGCGTCCAGGTGCAGGTCAAGGGCGCGGTCGGCGGCTGGCGGCACGAGACGATCGGGCTGCGGGTGGGTGCGGGTCAGTACTGCCCCGCGGCGGAGGACATCCTCGACCTGACCGCGACGCCGCGGACGGACGAGGAGATCTGGGCTCCCGCGGGTCGCGCGGCGGTCGAGGCGTCGGAGGCGTCGGTCGAGGCGGCACGGGTCGAGTCCGACGCAGGGGACCTGGTGGCACCAGGCAGCACCGGGGTCCTCGAGAGTCTGCTCGTCTCGAGCGAGGACTCGTCCCGGCGGGACCCGGGTGCCCGGCTGGAGGGGCAGCGGCTCGCGTCCCCGGCGGG
>DAMBCY010000598.1:1031-1569 GCA_032056255.1 Cellulomonas sp.
CGGCGGGCCAGGTCGTGTTCGCCGGCGACGACTCCGGGCCGACCCTGGTCTACCGGACCGGGGACCCGGATCCGGTGCGCTCGCTCTCGGACTCACCCGTCTGGGAGGGGGTCCGGCCGGGCTGGGTGCGCGGTGACCTGATCACGGGTCGGACCGACTCCTTCTTCGGGGACGAGGTCGTCTGGGAGGACCTGGCCGGGACGAGGTCCGGGCGGGCGACGATCGAGGGCACGTTCCTGTCCGGGTCGGACACCGGCTGGTACGAGTCGTACCGCTGGCCGAGCACGTTCGGCTGCGTGACGGACGGCAGCCTCGTGGTGCGCGGTGTAGACGTGACAGGGAGCGACGTGGTGCGCACGAACGTCGCCGTCGCGCCGTCCGGTGTGTCCCGGGGGGCCGAGCCGCTGATGGCGGAGTCCGGCCCCGACGGGCACAGCCTGGGCATCCTGATGGCGGTGCCGCACGACGACCACCCGACCGGCCTGACGGTCCTGGGTTGGCAGCAGGGCGAGCCGGCGCTCCGGGTCCTCGGCGCGAT
>DAMBCY010000599.1:0-1566 GCA_032056255.1 Cellulomonas sp.
CTTGAACCCGGCGAAGTCCGGCCGGTTGTACGTGTGGGTGTACCAGGACGTGGCGGGGTCGCCGTCCGTCAGCCGCCCGATGAGCTCCTCGTGCTCGCCGTCCCCGTCGGAGGGGTCGATCGAGGTGATCCCGGCGATCACCGGCGGTTCGGCCGGCGGGGCCTCGTCGGTCCCGCCCGCGTCGCCCTCGTCCGTCGGGGTCTCGGTGGCGGGCGGCGCGGAGGGCGTCACCACCGGCGCCGGGGCCGCCGCCTCGTCGTCGCCGGAGCTGAACGGCTTCAGCACGTTCCCGACCGCGACGACCACGCCGATGACGACGCCGATGGCCACCAGGCCGAGCACCCAGCGCGAGGGGTCGAACCGTCGGCGCCCGAACGACTCGCGCGGCTGCTCGGCGGGGAACGGCAGGTCCCAGGCCGGGGTGCCCGGGTCGGAGCCGTCGTCGTCGGGAGGCGAACCGATCGGGTCGAAGCGGACGGTCTCCACGGGAGGCTCCTCGGCGGGATCGGGTGCGGCCACCGGGGCCGCGGAGTCGGACGGGACGGTCGCGGCACCGGTGGGGGGCGTGCCGGTCGCCGGTGCCGTCGTGGCGGGCACGGCGAACGCCGAGGCCGACCGGCGGGCAGGCGCCGTGGTCGTGGTGGGCGCGGGTCGGGCGTCGCCCTCGTCGGGCGTGCCGGGCTCGTCGGGCTGGTCGGGCTGGTCGGGGGCGTCCTCGGAGCCGGGGCCGTCGTCACCGACTGGCTCCGGCCCGACTGGCTCCGGCTCGTCCACGGCGGCGGACGGTGCCGAGACGATCCCCACCACCGCCGCGGCGGCCGCGGACGGCGCGGGGCCGTCGACGCCGGGGCTGTCGTCGTCGGTGGCCTGCCGCGCGTCGGGCTCGGGCTCGTCCGGGTCGGTGTCGGTCGGCTCGGGCCCGGCCGTCCCGGATCGGGCGGGTGCCGCCGCGGACGCGTCACGTGGTCCGACGTCGACGGGCGCGACGTCCGTGGTCTCGTCCGAGGGGGACCCGGCGGTGGTCCCGCCCGCGGGGGAGCCGGCGGCGTCCGTCCCGCCCGCGGTGTCCGGCTGCGGCGCGCTCCCCGCGGGCGGGATCGACGGCGGCATCGGTGCGGGTGCCGCGGTACCCGTCGCCGGAGCGTCCGCGGTCGCCGGCACGGCGTCCAGGGCGGAGCCGGTCGCCGGGGTCTCGGTGGCGTCCACGTCGCCTCCGGGGCGCGACGTCGCCGACGACCCGGACGTCCGGCCGGGTCCCTCGGCGCCGGCGGCGGGCACGGGTCCGGTGGTGGTGCGCTCGGGTCCGGTCGTGGTGCGCCCGGGACCGCTCCCTGTCGGGGCGGGGGCGAAGGTCGCGGAGGTCGGGGTTGCGGGGGGCGGTGTCCCCGGGCGGCGTGCGCCGGCTCCCGCGCCGCCGGCGAACGCCGACCGCACGGACTGGCGCGCCACGCCGCCGATCCCGCCCGCTGCGGCCGCCGCAGCACCCACGGCACCGGCAGCACCGGCGCTTCCCGCAGCACCACCCGCGGCCGCGGCACCGCCGACCCCGGGGCCCGTGCCCACCGC
>DAMBCY010000600.1:0-1560 GCA_032056255.1 Cellulomonas sp.
CAGCGACAACGGGCGGGCGCGGCTCCGGCCCGCGCCCGCCCGCCCGCCGAAAGCGAGCCACCATGTCCGTCACCGCCGCCGAGGCGCCCGCGCGGGTCCCGATGAGGAAGGCGCGACGCACCCTGCGGGCCAGGGCCACGCCCTACCTGTTCCTGACCCCGGTCATCGTCCTGTTCCTCACGTTCAAGGCGTACCCCACCCTGTACGCGCTGTACCTCAGCCTGACGACGCGGCGGGGCGGCGAGAACGTCCTGGTCGGCGCCGACAACTTCACGCGGCTGCTGGGGGACCCGCTGTTCTGGCAGGCGCTGCGGAACACGCTCCTGATCCTCGTGGCCCAGGTCCCGGCCATGCTGGTGATCGCCGTCCTGCTCGCGGTCGCGTTCAACTCGGTGCTGCTGAAGGGCCGCGCGCTGCTGCGCGTCTCCTACTTCCTGCCGATCGTCATGGGCCTGGTGGCGTACGGCATCCTCTTCTCGGCGCTCATGAACTACCAGGACGGGCTCATCAACTTCGTCCTGAGCTCGATCGGGCTGCCCAAGGTGCCGTGGCTCGCCGACCCGTTCTGGGCCAAGATGGCCATCGTCGTCGCGATGACCTGGCACTACACCGGCAACAACGCGGTGATCTACCTGGCGCAGCTGCAGTCGATCCCCTCCGAGCTCTACGAGGCGGCGTCCGTCGACGGCGCCTCCGCGCGCCAGCGGCTCTGGCACATCACCCTGCCGGGCCTGCGCCCGGCGCTGTTCCTCACCGTGGTCCTGTCGACCATCGGGACGCTCCAGCTGTTCGACGAACCGTTCGTCCTGACCAACGGCGGCCCCGACAACGCGACCCTCACGATCGGCATGTACCTGTACCAGAACGCCTTCCAGTTCTTCGACTTCGGCTACGCCTCGGCGATCGGCTACGTGCTCACCGCCATCGTCGGCCTCGTCGCGGTCGCCCAGATGCTCGTCCTCAGGAGGCGGAACCGGTGACCGGAACCCCGACCCGAGCCCGCGGGATCGTGCGCACCCAGAGCGCCTTCCTCACGGTCTTCATCGCGCTCGGCGCCCTCGTCGTCGTCGCACCGTTCGTCTGGCTCGTCGTCGCCAGCACCTACCCCACCAGCGAGATCTTCGCCACGCCGCCGCACCTGCTGCCCGGCACCCACCTGCTGGAGAACCTGCGGAACCTGTTCACGAGCGCGCAGTTCGGCGCCGCGATCCGCAACTCCCTGGTCGTGTCGCTCGTCGGGACGTTCCTCGGCATGATCGTCTGCTCGGCGGCCGGCTACGCCTTCGCGAAGTTCACGTTCCCGGGCTCCGGCCTCTTCTTCGGCGTCATCATCGCGTCGCTCGCCCTGCCGTCGCAGGTGACGCTCGTCCCCCTGTTCCAGATGATGGTCGGCTTCGGCTGGCTGAACTCCTACCAGGCGCTGATCCTGCCCGGCCTGGCCTACCCGTTCGGCATCTTCCTCATGCGGCAGACCATGCAGGCCGTGCCGGACGAGATGATCCAGGCCGCCCGGGTCGACGGCGCCGGCGAGCTCCGGATCTTCGCCCGGATCGTGCTCCC
>DAMBCY010000601.1:0-1538 GCA_032056255.1 Cellulomonas sp.
GGATCGGCCTCGGGGCGTTCGCCGGGGCGCTGCCGCACGCGCTGTCCGGCGGCATGCAGCAGCGGGTGGCGTTCCTGCGCGCGCTGCTGGCCCCGCAGCCGTTCATGTGCCTCGACGAGCCGTTCAGCGCGCTGGACGCGCTCACCCGCGCGGACATGCAGCGCTGGCTGCTCCACCTGTGGGAGGAGGCCCGCCGCTCGGTGCTGTTCATCACGCACAACATCGAGGAGGCCCTGCTGCTGTCCGACACCGTGTACGTGCTGTCCGCCCGGCCCGCGCGCGTGCTGCGCCGGGTCGAGGTGCCGTTCGCGCGGCCGCGCGCCGACGCGGTCACCGACACCGGCGAGTTCATCCGGCTGCGCCGCGAGCTCACCGACCTGCTGGGACCCGCTCCCCTCGCCCTCCCGGAGGCGTCATGACCACCGCCCGCCTGATGCTCGGCTACTACCACCCGTGGCCCAACGACGCCGGGTTCACCCTGGCCCGGCAGCTCGGCCGGTACGCCGAGGCGGGCGTGGACCTGCACGTCGCGGTCGTCGACCCCGGCCGCGGGGACACGCTGGCGCACCTGGGCCGCGGCGAGGCGGACCTCGGGGTCGTGCCGAGCAACCGGCTGCTCGCCGCCCGGTCCCGCGGGCAGCGCGTCGCCGCCGTCGCCGCCGTGAACCAGGCCGGGCTCGAGACGCTGCACTCGCTGCGCTCCCTCGGCGTGGAGCGGCCGCGCGACCTCGCCGGCCGCCGGGTCGCGCTCAACCCGACGCCGCGCGGGCTCGCCATGGTCCGGCACCTCGTCCGCGTCGACGGCGGCGACCCGGACCGGGTCGGCATCGTGGACTCCGGCCCCCGCGAGCTGCAGTCCGCGGACCTGCTGGCCGGGGTCGCCGAGGCCTACTTCGGCGCCTACTGGGCGTGGGACGAGCTGTTCGACCCGCACCCGGCGGCGGACCGGCTGTCCTGGCCGGTCAAGGACCACGGCGCGCCCGCGTTCCACTCCTACCTGCTGGTCGCCCGCGAGGAGTGGGCCGCGGCGCACCCCGAGGCGCTGGCCGGCGTGCTGACCGCCAGCGAGTCCGGCTTCCGCGCGGCCGCCGCGGACCCCGCGGCCGCGGCCGCGCACTTCCAGCACGTCGTCCCGTACTTCCCGCCCGCGCTGCTGGAGCGGTCGGTGCGGCTGGTCGCGCCCACCTGGTTCCACGACGGGCGGTGGGGCACGGTGCGCGACGCGCTGCTCACCCCGTACGCGCACTGGCTGCTGGAGCACGGCGCCCTCCCGGACCTGTCCGGCCTGCCGGGTGCGAGCCTCGGACCGCACGCCGTGGCGGTCCCCGCGTGACCGGGCTGCTCGCCTCCGTCGTGCTGCCCGGCCGGGTCCCGGACGGCGGCCCGGCCGCGGCGCACGACCGGTTCGCCGAGCTGCTGGCCGTCGCCGAGCACCTCGACGCCTCGCCGGGCTGGCACGGCGTGTTCGTGCCGGACTCGGTGCTCGCGCTGCGGTTCTTCGACTCGACCGTGCTGCTCGCCGCGCTCGCCGCCCGGAC
>DAMBCY010000602.1:0-1522 GCA_032056255.1 Cellulomonas sp.
CTCCTCCAGGCCACACCCGGCTCACCCGAAGTTGCAACGACCGCTTGACCCGACCGTGACGACCTCGCACGGTCATGACGACCTCGGCGCCCGGGGCAGGCCCCCGGGGGCTGGGGTCAGGGGCGGCCGGCGTAGGCCATGGTGTTCGCGTACCGCATCGAGGTGATGCGCACGGTCTTGCCGGGCGCGGGCGCCTCGATGATCTGGCCCCCGCCGATGTACATGGCCACGTGGTAGACCGACGAGGCGTCGTTCGGGTCGGTCCCCCAGAACACCAGGTCGCCGGGGCGCAGCTGGTCGTAGGAGATCTTCTGCACCTGCCGGTACTGGTCGCGCGACGTGCGGTTCAGCGTGACGCCGCCCGCGCGCCAGGCGCCCTGGGTGAGGCCGGAGCAGTCGTACCCGGACGGGCCGGTGCCGCCCCAGAGGTACGGCAGGCCGATCCGGTCCTTCGCCCACGCGATCGCGGCGTCGGCCCCCGTGGTGGTGCCGGAGGACGAGCCGCCGGTGGCGGGGGGCGTCGTCACGGGCGGGGTCGTCACCGGGGGCGTCGTGACCGGGGGGGTCGTCACGGGGGGCGTCGTCGCCGGGGGCGTGGTGGCGGGGGGCGTGGTGGCGGGCGGCGTGGTGGCCGGGGGCGTCGTCGTGCCGCCGGAGCCGGAGTCGCCCGAGGCCGACCCGCCGTCGCCCGTGCCGCCCCCGGAGCCCGTCGCGGGCGTCGTGGGTGCCGGGGTCTCCTCGCGCGCGGCCCGCGCGGCGGCCTCGGCGCGCTGCCGCCGCTCGGCGTCGAGCTGGTCCTGCCGCTGCTGCTCGACCTCGGCGCTGGTGCTGCGCGCCGCGGCGAGCTGGACGATGAGCGACTGCCGCTCGGTCGCCGCCGAGGCGACCGCGGCGTCGGCGTCGGTCTGCGCCTGCTCGGCGTCCGCGAGCGCCCCCTCGGCGGCGGCCGACGCGGTCTCCCGCTCGGCGGCGGCCTCCTCGGCCTTGGTCTTGAGCGTCGTGGCGACCTGCTCGCTGGCGAGGTAGGTCTGCACGGCCTCGTCGGCCTTGGTGCTGACCCGGGTGAGCCCCTCGGTCCGCGCGACGACGTCCTGGAACCCGTCGGCGGACAGCAGCGCCTCGACGGTGTCCATCGAGCCGCCGGACCGGGCCGCCTCCCGGGCGATCGCGACGAGGGTCGCGCGGGCGTCCGCGAACTGCCGGGCGGCCTGGTCGTACTGGTCCGACGCCCGCTGGGCGTCCTGCTTCGCGGTGGCGAGGTCGGCCTGGGCCTGCGCGTACGCCTCGCCGGCCTGCTGGACGGCGATCTCGGCGGCCTCGGCGCGGGTGCTCAGCTCGGCGAGGCGGACCTCGATGTCGGCGACGGCGCCGGCCGCGCTGGTGACGGCCCGCTGCGCGTCGCGCACGTCCTGGTCGCTCACGTCGGGATCCGCGAGGGCGATGCCGCTCGCGGGGATCAGCAGCACCGCCGCCGTGATGGCCGCGGCGGCACCGCGCACCGCTCGTGCACGTCCGGTCGTCC
>DAMBCY010000603.1:0-1510 GCA_032056255.1 Cellulomonas sp.
CCCCCGAACGCGATCTTGTAGACGAAGGTGATGAGGATGTCCGTCGCGCCGACGTCCACCGGGGCGGACAGGTTCTTGGGACCACCCTCGGTCGTCAGGTAGATGACGTTGAAGTTGTTGAAGTTGAAGGCGAACGACGAGATGAGCAGCGGTGCGGTCGACACCAGCAGCAGCGGCATGGTGAGCGACCGGAACATCCGCCACGGCCGCGCACCGTCCAGCCGGCCGGCCTCGTACACCTCGTGCGGGATCGACTGCAGGGCGCCGGTGCAGATGAGGAACATGTACGGGAAGCCGAGCCACAGGTTGACGGTCAGCACCGCGATCTTCGCCAGCACCGGGTCGGTCAGCCACGGGATCTCGGCCCCGCCGAGCAGGGTCTGGTTCACGAAGCCGTAGTCCCGGTTGAGCATGCCCTGCCAGACCAGCGCGGACAGGAACGCCGGGAACGCGTACGGCAGGATCAGCAGCGACCGGTAGACGGTCCTGCCCCTGAGCCGCCAGTCGTTCAGCACGATCGCGAGGAACAGGCCGAGGCCGAAGGTCAGCGCCACCGAGGCGATGGCGAACACGAACGTCCAGACCAGGACGCCGAGGAACGGTCCGCGCAGCGACTGGTCGCCGAGCACGCGCGTGAAGTTCTCGAACCCCACGAACACCCGCCAGCCGGTGCCGAGCTCGGTGCCGTCCGGAGCACGGAACGAGCCGGTCGACTCGTCCGCGGTGTAGACGGTGCCGGTGGTCGTGTCGGTGATGGTGCCGGCGGCCTCGTCGTAGACCTTCGACGAGGCGTACACGTACCCGGCGGAGCCGTCGGTCGTGCGCAGGCTGCCGTCGTTCGGGTCGTCCGACATCGGCACCCGCAGGGCGAACACGTCGGCCTGCCGCTCGACCACCTGCGCGAAGCCCAGCACCTCGTAGCCATCGACGCCGGTCACGCGGCCCGCCTCCACGGTCGCGCCGTCGGCGACGGCGAGCGGCTGCTCGGCGGCCCCGACCAGCACGTCCCCGTCCGCCGGGTCGACGACCGCGAACGCGATCTCGCCACCGGCGTCCAGCACCGCCAGGGGGTACGTCGGGGAGTCGGGCACCCGGGTCTCGTCCTGCACCAGGACCGCCTCGACGGCGTCGGCCCGGGTCGAGTTGTGCCCGTCGCCGTAGTTCGTGAACGCCGTCCACCCCGTGTAGGCGACGACGAACACCTGGTAGACGAGCAGGAAGACCAGGCCCGGCACCAGGTACTTGGCCGGGACGGCACGCCGGGAGAAGTAGACGAGGTTGACCACGAGCAGCATGGCGGCGAGGAACGCCAGCACGCCCCACTGCTGCTGGGCGGCCGAGGCGAGGATCCCGTACACCCCGAGGGCGTCGACCAGGCCGACGAGCACCAGCTTGGCGACGAAGCCGGCGGAGAAGGTCTGGGCGCCGAGCCAGGTGCGCGGCCGCGGGGCGGGGTCGCCGGTCGCGCCGCGGCCTCGGGACTCGGTGCCGGCGGTGGTGCTGTCCTGCC
>DAMBCY010000604.1:0-1504 GCA_032056255.1 Cellulomonas sp.
CATGGACCTGACCCGCTTCGTCGACGACCTCCAGCACCGGCTCGCCACCGCGGCCGCCGCCGGCGGCGACGACGCCCGGCAGGTCGCCGACCGGCTCACCGCCCCGCTCGACGCCGCCGTCCGGCTGGTCCTGCTCGACGCCCTGTCGACCGCGGCAGGGGAGATCTCCGCCGAGCTCGCGCCGGGCTCCGTCGACGTGCGGCTGCGCGGCGGCGAGCCGGAGTTCGTCGTGGACACCGCGCCCCCCGTGGCTCCGGTGCCGACGACCCCGCTCCCGCCCGCGCCGCCGACGGGCCGGGCACCCGACGCCGACGACGGCGCCACCACCCGCACCACGCTGCGTCTGCCCGACCACCTCAAGGCGCAGGTCGAGGTCGCCGCCGCCCGCGACGGCCTCTCCGTGAACTCCTGGCTCGTGCGAGCGGTCGCCGCGACGCTCGAGCAGGGCACCGGGCGCCCGGCCCTCCAGCCCCGGCCCGACCCGAAGGGCACCACCCGCCTCACGGGCTGGGTGCGCTGAACCGCCCGTCCCGCACCGTCCCTCGCCCCCTCACCCCTCACGGGAGCCGTCATGCCCACGTTCGCCGCACCCGGTCCCGTGCCCCTCCTCGTCGAGGTGCCGTACGGCAACCTGTACGTCGTCGCCGGCGAGCGGGACGACGTCGTCGTCACCGTGCTGCCCACCGACGCGTCCTCGTCCGGCAGCCGCCGCGCCGCCGAGGACATCCGGCTCGACCGCGACGGCGAGACCGTCACCGTCAGCCACCCGGGCGCGTGGAAGCAGCTCGTCCGCCCCTTCCAGGCCGGGACCGCGAACATCACCGTCGAGCTGCCCGCCGGCTCCGACATCCGCGGCAAGACCGGCTCGGTCCTCGCGGAGGGCCGGCTCGGCGCGGTGGACCTGACCCTGTCCGCCGGGGACGCCCGGTTCGACGAGGTCGACCGGCTGGACCTCAGGGTCTCCGCGGGCTCCGCGTCCGTCCGTCGGGTCACCGGCGCGGCGACCGTCCGGGCCGCCGCGGGCTCGGTCTGGATCACGCACCTCGCCGGGGACGCGTCGGTGCGCGCCACCAACGGCACCACGACCGTCGAGTCCGTCACCGGCACCCTCGACGTCACCGGTGCGCACGCGGAGATCGCGGTCGGCCGCGTGCGCGGCACCGTCACCGCCCGCTCCGCGCACGCGGGGATCCGGGTGGACCGCGTCGAGTCCGGGTCCGTCGACCTCACCACGTCGTTCGGCTCGATCGAGGTCGGCGTGCCCGAGGGCACCGCGGCGTGGCTCGACGTCGGCTCGCAGCACGGCAGCGTCCGCAACCGGCTGACCCCCGCCGCCGGACCCGTCGAGGACGACGCCACCGCGGAGGTCCGCGCCCGCACCGGGTACGGCGACGTCATCGTCCGCCGGCCCTGAGCACCGCCCCGCACCGCCCACCCCGCCCGACCAGGAGGAGCACCGTGTCCGACCCGACCCACCGGGAGCTCGCCGTGGACGTCCGCGGCC
>DAMBCY010000605.1:0-1503 GCA_032056255.1 Cellulomonas sp.
GCTCGGGGGCGATGCGGCCGGTGCGGTCGACGCCCTGGCCGAGCCGGACGACCTCCATGCGCCGGACCACGTCGGTCAGCGTCCCGGCGCGGTCGACGTCGGCCACCAGGAGCCGGATGGAGTTGGTCCCGCAGTCGATGGCAGCCGCACGCGTCACGGGGAGCATCCTCCCATCCCCGGCGCCGGCGTCGCGCGCGCGGCCACCCCCGCGACCGTGCGCGGCCACGTCCGGACGCGCTCCGCCCCGCGGGTCAGCAGGTGCAGCGGTCCGGGCGCCAGGCGTCGCGCAGCCGCAGCAGCACGTCGTCCCCCACGGGGTTCACCCCGGGCCCGGCCGCGAGCGCGTGCCCCACCACGACGTGCAGGCACTTCACCCGGGTCGGCATGCCCCCGGCGGAGATGCCCGCGATCTCCGGGACCTGCCCGAGCTCGGCCCGGTCCGCCAGGTACGCCTCGTGCGCCCGGCCGTACGCGGCGGCGAGCTCCGGCTCCGCCTGCACGCGCGCGGTGAGCTCCTTCATCAGGCCGGTGGCCTCGAGGGTGCTGACCGCCCCGACCGCGGGCGGGCAGGTGAGGTAGTACGTCGTCGGGAACGGGGTGCCGTCGTCCAGCCGCGGGGCGGTGCGCACCACGAGCGGTCGGCCGCAGACGCAGCGCGCCGCGACGCCCACCACTCCGCGCGCGGGGCGCCCGAGCTGCTCGCGCAGCACCGCGAGATCGGCCTCGGTCACCTCCGGGGCGTCGCGCCGGGCGCGCGGGACCTCGGCCACGTCGGGCAGCGACGGCGCCGTGGGGTCGGTCGACGGGGTGGGGGGCTGGTCGGTCACGGTCGTCCTCTCGGGGCTGCGGCGGCGTCAGGGCGTCGGCGCCGTCGGCTCCCCCGCGGGATCGGCAGGCGGCTCGCCCGTCCCCGCGTCGTCCGACGGCTCGGTGCCGTCGTCCGGAGCCGACCCATTCTCCCCCGTCGCGGAGGTACCCGTGCCCGCCGCACCCGCGACCTGCACGGAGTCCCAGATCCGCGCGTACCAGGGCCGGGTCGGGTCGTCGGCGTCGGTCGTGGTCGCCGGGCCCGCGGCGGTGGCCTCGTCGGTGGTCGCCCGGTCCTCGACGGTCTCCGGGTCCGCGACGCGCAGCGCCCGCTCCCCCGGCATGACGAACGCCAGCCGCTCGCGGGCCTGCGCCTCGACGTACGCGGGGTCGGACCAGCGGTCGAGCTCGGCCTGCAGGTCCTCGTTGCGCTGCTCCGCGGCCGCCACCTCCGCCCGCAGCACCTCGACCTGCACCTGCTGGTCGAGGTACTGGCGCAGCGTCGGGAACACCAGCACGAACGCGAGGGACGTGACGATCAGCAGCACCATCGCGCGGACGGTGAACAGCCGGGGCAGCCGCTGCTGCACCGACTCGGCGCGACCGCCGCGCCGGTCACCGGTGCCGCGCGCGCCGGAGCCGCCCGGGCCGCCGGCCGGACGGTTGCCGCCGGTGCGGGAGGTGGCGGGGCGGGGC